>NZ_PNDV01000051.1:0-116487 GCF_005930865.1 Pseudoalteromonas sp. S554
TATCCTGACACAGGGGGGTAGCGCGAAGCGCCTCGGTGCGCTCTGTGGTCATATCTATTCTTAATTAATAAGAAGCTGCGCCTCTAGCGTGCGTCTACAAGACAAAGCTCTACCCTGTTTATTTGGCTACTCATTTTCTTCTCATTCTGTTCTCTTTGTGCAATACGGTTTTAGAGCCAATGATTCACAAAGAGGTTAAGAGGCGCTGCGCTTTTAGAGTCTGGTACTCATGATTTTATAATTATTAAGGCATAAAAAAAGCCGCATAAAATGCGGCTTTGGAGGTTAGTCTCACTTCACTTTGGGCGTGTCTCCAAAACTTAGTGAATACGTTACCAAGGAACTGTTTTATTGATTAGATAGACTCTAATGCAATTTTAACCATTTCGTTAAACGTGCTTTGACGTTCGTCAGCGGGTGTTGCTTCGCCAGTGATCACGTGGTCGCTTACGGTAAATAATGCCATTGCGTTTGCGCCGTACTCAGCTGCAACACCGTATAAACCGGCTGTTTCCATATCTACAGCTAGCACGCCTAACTTATCTAAATCTTTATAGAAAGTGTCGTCTGCTTGATAGAAAGTGTCGGTTGTGAATACGTTACCTACTTTTGCTTTAATACCTAGCTCTTTTGCTGCATTAACGCCGTTTAAAAGTAGATCGAAGTCTGCGATTGCAGAAAAGTCGTAACCACGAACACGTGCACGGTTTACGTTTGAATCTGTACTTGCACCTTGTGCAAAAATTACGTCACGGATTTTAATGTCGGTACCAATACCGCCACATGTACCAATGCGTATAATGTTTTTTACGCCAAAGCTAACAATTAGCTCACGTGCATAAATAGACATTGATGGAATACCCATGCCTGAACCCATAATGCTTACTGGCTTACCTTTGTAAGTACCTGTAAAGCCAAACATGTTGCGTACACCAGTTACTTGTACCGCATCATCTAAAAAGTTTTCAGCAATATATTGCGCACGTAGCGGATCGCCTGGCATTAAAACTGTTTCGGCGAAATCACCAACATTTGCATTTATATGAGGAGTACTCATTCGTTGTTTCCTTTTTATTTTGGCGCGTTTAATTGAGTTAAAAAGCTGTCGCCATATTCAAGCTCAGACAAGTTAAACCACTGTGCTAGTGTTTGACCAATATCTGCAAAACTGTTTCGTTCACCTAGCGGTGTATTATCCATACCAGGCTTGTACGCTATCACAGGTACGTATTCACGCGTGTGCTCAGAACCTGGAAAGGTTGGGTCACACCCGTGGTCGGCAGTGATCATTAATACATCATCTGCATTTAACTGGTTTAGTATAGTTGGTAAATAGTCATCAAATTCTTTTAATGCTTTAGCGTAACCTACTGGGTTACGGCGATGACCAAATTTTTCATCAAAATCAACCAAGTTGGTAAAAATTAAGCTGCGATCAGGTGCTGTTGAAATAACCTCGCTGGTTTTTTCAAGCAAGTTCATAAGCCCTGGTGCTTTGTGCTTTTGGGTTATGCCTTGATGCGCGTATATGTCTGAAATTTTACCAATACTAATTACTTCGCCGCCGTCTTTTGCTAAAACATCTAACAATGTTGGTGCTGGCGGAAGTACTGAATAGTCACGACGATTACCTGTTCGTGCAAAGTCTTGACTATTTGAACCCAAAAATGGCCGCGCAATCACTCGCCCTATATTCATTTCATCAAGCAGCGCCCGTGCGATTTCGCAAACTTGATAAAGCTTCTCTAGACCAAATGACTCTTCATGCGCGGCTATTTGAAACACGCTATCTGCTGAGGTGTAACAGATTGGTTTACCTGTTTTTACGTGCTCTTCACCTAGCTGTTCTAATATGGTTGTTCCTGATGCATGGCAATTGCCTAAAATGCCAGGAATACCTGTACGAGCTATAAACTCGTCTACAAATTCTTGTGGGAAACTGGGCTGTGTTTTTGGGAAGTATCCCCAATCAAATAACACAGGTACGCCAGCCATTTCCCAATGGCCTGATGGAGTGTCTTTTCCGCTAGAAAGTTCTTTAGCGTAACCCCATGCACCTTGTGGTGCTTGGCGGTCTGACACTAAACACGTTTCTCCACCGGCGGCTTCACAGGCATCGACTAAACCTAATTTTGATAGGTTAGGAAGCGAAAGTGCACTGCCTGTTTCGTCGTAATATGCTTTTAATAAGTGAGCGAAAGTATTGGCGCCAAGATCACCAAATTTATCTGCATCTGGTGCTGCACCGATTCCTAGGCTATCTGCCATTAAGATAATTGCTCTTGCCATTTTGACCTCACTTTGTTTCTAGGTGGTTACTTTATCTGCTGAACGATTTTTCCGTACAGGACAAAAGTCCTGTTTCATAAAACCTAAACATTATAAATTTGCGTTCTTAAGCGAAGCAAAAGAGATTAATCGTGTCTTTTTTGCTATTGTGATCTACCAACAATATATCCTTCTGTGTGGGTGAGAACTTTAGTGACACGAACAACTATTATAGCTATTGCTGGCGCGTCTGCGTCGGGCAAATCTCTTTTTAGCCAAACTATATACAACGAGTTGGTTAATGAGCTTGAACCGGGCGCAATTGCCATTATTGAAGAAGATGCTTATTACAAGGATCAGTCGCATTTGCCGATGGCTCATCGTACGCAAACGAACTACGACCACCCTGATGCATTTGAACATGAGTTAATGCTTGAACATTTAACTCAACTTCGTAGCGGAAATTCAGTAGAAGTACCAACATATGATTATGCACAGCATACCCGCAGCGATAAAACGCGACGTGTAGCCGCTGCAAAAATTTTAATTGTTGAAGGTATTTTATTACTGAGCGACAAAGCGCTTAATAAAGAATTTGATATTAAGGTATTTATAGATACCCCTTTAGATATCTGCTTAATGCGTCGTATGCAACGTGATATGGAGCAGCGAGGCAGAACGTTACAATCTGTTGTTGAACAGTATCAAGCAACTGTAAGACCGATGTTTTATCAATTTATTGAGCCTTCTAAGCATAATGCAGATTTAGTAGTGACTCGAGGCGGCATGAACCGCGTTGCGATTGATATTATAAAAAGTAAAATTAAATATTTACTACAAGAATAACAACGGGAAACATTTGTATGACAACATTTATGAGCTTAGTAGGCATGTGTGTGCTGCTGGGTATTGCCTTTGCCGCGTCAACTAATCGCAAGGCAATTAATTTAAGAACCGTTGCTATAGCATTTGCAATGCAAGTTGTTATTGGTGGCTTTGTTCTGTTTTTTGACGCAGGAAAAAACGTATTAGCAAGTATGTCGGCCGCTGTTTCATCGGTTATTGGCTATGCCAACGATGGTATTGGCTTTTTGTTTGGCCCTCTGGCTTCACAAGACACACTCGGTTTTATTTTTGCAATTCAGGTTTTGCCCGTTATTGTGTTTTTCTCAGCGCTAGTTGCTGTTTTATATCACATTGGCATTATGGATTGGATTATTAAGATTTTAGGCGGTGGTTTACAAAAGCTTTTAAAAACCTCGCGCACAGAATCACTTTCAGCAACGGCAAACATTTTTGTTGGCCAAACTGAAGCACCGTTAATTGTTAAACCTTTTATAGCAACAATGACCAAGTCTGAGTTATTTGCTGTAATGGTAGGTGGCTTAGCCACTGTAGCTGGGTCTGTAATGGCTGGTTACGTAATTATTGGTGTAGAGCTTAAGTACTTAATTGCAGCCAGCTTTATGGCGGCACCGGGTGGTTTTTTAATGGCAAAAATGATTGTGCCAGAAACAGAAACACCTAAAGATAACTTAGCTGATTTAGATTTAAACGATGACGATAAACCGGTAAACGTAATTGATGCTGCTGCATCAGGTGCGGCAAATGGTATGCATTTAGCACTTAATGTTGGTGCAATGCTACTGGCATTCGTAGCGTTAATTGCGCTTCTAAATGGTTTATTAGGTGGTGTAGGCGGATGGTTTGATCATCCAACATTAACGCTACAAGAAATTTTAGGTTATGTATTTGCTCCTGTTGCATGGTTACTAGGTGTACCGTGGGATGAAGCAATTATAGCCGGCAGTTTTATTGGTCAAAAGATAGTAGTAAACGAGTTTGTTGCTTACTTAGACTTTATAAATTATCGCGATACGTTAAGTGCGCACACACAAGCAATTGTTACGTTTGCTTTGTGTGGATTCGCTAACTTATCATCGATAGCCATTTTACTAGGTGGGTTAGGCGGTATGGCGCCTAGCAGGCGGAAGGATATCGCACGCTTAGGGCTCAGAGCAGTGTTAGCAGGATCTATGGCTAACCTTATGAGCGCAGCAATTGCTGGGTTTTTCCTCTCGCTAGCTTAGAAACTTAAGAGATGAACCGGTGTTGCAAAACAAGAAGTTAGTACTTTAAGGGGTTAAAGTGCTATCTGACTTGAACGATACTTCACCAAGGGCCGCAAGGCCCTTTTATCGTTTTAGGGCTTTAATAAAGTTATCTTTTTTCTTATATCCTTCTATTTATTTTCATTATGAGTTTTTTACAACTCAATTAACCGCTAATACTTTGTAAATTTAGCAATTTTAAACCACACTTAATTAAGTGTTTTCAAGCCTAAATTGACTAGTTGTAGTGAATTATAATCTGACCTTTTTTATCCTTTTTTTATCATTTAGCACTTTAGCTGAAGAGCCTTTGCTGGTTGTTACAGAATTAGCACCACCTAATCAAGTTTTAATAGACGGTGAAGTTCAAGGTAAAGGGACACAGTACATAAGAGATATATTTAAACAGGCTGGTTTAACACCAGACATACAAATGTACCCTTGGGCCCGCGCCTACAAAATGTCAAGCGAGGAAAAAAATACGTTTATTTACAGCATTGCTCGCACGCCAGAACGTGAAGATCAATTTCAGTGGGTAGGGGAAATTGGTCGCTTTGAAATGGGATTTGTTGGGCTATCAGACAGAACCGATATAGTAATCAATAATATTAACCAAGCAAAAAATTACAAAATAGCTATGCAACATAACGACTTCTCGACCCAAACTCTCACTAAAATGGGGTTTGAGGGCGTTATAACTTCAGATATACAGCATTCTTATAAGTTACTACTAGCCAAAAAAGTAGACCTAATATTGGATGACCCGCTTTATATGCTCCAATATAGTGATTACTTTAAACTTAAACCGGGCCACTTAAAATTTATTTTTAAAATAGATGCATTAACAACGGTTGCTTATTTAGCTGCAAATAAAGATACAGATAAAGTTCTTATAGAAAAAATGGAAGAAGCGCACAAACAAGTGAGTAAAACTCAAATAAGCCCTTACGGTAAATGAGTTAAATTACACGCGGGTTTTGAGTTAAATGATGTGCAGGTGAGGTAAATAATTAACAATAAGTGGTATTCGCTCAGCGGTGCTTGAACTCTCTCTTCTACGCTTTTACTAATTAAAGCTATACAGACTTTTTATAGCACCTAACACAGTCACTAAATAGGTGTTTATATTAGACCTTGGGGTCAAATAGAACCACTTTAATTGTGATCCTTGGTATTAGGTCGGGCTGTTGAATAAGTTAGGTTTGTTTCAGACACAAAAAAAGCGCCCTAGGCGCTTTTTTTCATTTTACTTAAAAAGTAAAATTATACAGCTGTGATGTTATCAGCTTGAGGACCTTTTTGACCTTGTGAAAGAGTGAACTCTACACGTTGGCCTTCAGCTAAAGTTTTGAAACCTTCGCTTTTGATTGCTGAGAAATGTGCGAAAACGTCTGGGCCATTTTCTTGCTCGATGAAACCAAAACCTTTAGACTCGTTGAACCACTTAACTGTACCTGATACGATGTTAGACATTGTAATATCCTGATATAAAAATAAAAAATATGCTCATATGAGCGGGTGTAGCAAAAAATGAGATGGTACTTTAAAAACTTCAGGACGGTACTACAAGTATTACTTATACAACAACGAAATGGAGATTTATAGCTTACATGCTTTCTTTCTAGCTGCGGCCCACTATATAGATAACCAAATATAAGTCAAGCACTTCCTTATTTTATTGAGCAATAAATAATCAACCTGTATTTATATGCTTAAAATTCAAATTCTAGGGCAAGTCTAAAACTGTGGTTTTTTTCAGACTGGCTAATTTCACTTATAAAGCCAGCTTCCCACTTTAGCTGTTTTTGGCCTTCAAACCGGTATAGCCCAATAAACCCGGGACCAATTCCGATAAAATCTTCCCCTGCATATAACTCAATAGAGGGTTGAAACGCAGACAGGTATCGGTAACGATATTGTGCCCTAAACTCTGTTTCCCATTCGTTCTCTATGTCTTGCCCCCATTCGTATACCAAAAAAGCATTCATGGTGAGACTTGCACGACCAAACTCTTTTTCAATTACAAAACCGGAGGTTGCTTCGTATGAGTCGGCGTCATGCTGTTTTTCAAATTCAAACAAAGCGCCCCAATCAGCCCATAACCGGCCTTGCTCTATTAGTTGCCATCTAAGCTCCAATTCATACGCTTGCAAGCCAAAGTCGCCGTTATCATCTCGCTCACCCACTAAATAACCTTCGAGTGCCATAGTGTCGTTAATGGCGCCACCTAAACCAATACGTTGAGCTAAAATATTGCCACTGTCGGTTTGATGCGACACAAGGCGCCACTCAAGCTCGCGCTCAAACGGCAACACATACGGGTGATAAACTTTATCTACTACTATGCCATCAGCATAAGCGAGCTTAGGTATTAATAAACAAAAACCAATTAATACAGTGGCTGCAAATAGGTTTATTGCTTTCATGATTTTTCCTTAGTGATTGATTTAGGCATAAAATAACTAGCAGATAAAAATAACACGCTGCTCAGCACATAGCTTAAAAGACTGGTTAAATTTGGCGTAGCCTCATAACCGATCAGAGCGCGCAATACTCTTCCAAACTCTGAATTTTCGGTTAAAATGTCACGTAAATCCCATACGGTTACTGTTGTTGCTATCAAATCAATTTGGCTCGCTAAATCAAGCGCCACAACTAGTTTTGCCGCACTATTTAAAGCTAACAATACCAATAAAGGGGTAAGCCCAAAGCGCTGTTTGATTGCACTCAATAAAAAATACAACAAGACGCTAAAGCTGCTGCATATTCCCAACCCTAAAAAAGTGCCAATAAATAAACTTTGAGCCGCTTCGTTGCTTTGCCAAAAGCCAATCAGGTAAATAATGTAGTGACTTAAATAAAGTGTCATTACACTGATAATCGCAATCATAAAAGCAGCTGTTGCTTGTTTAATGGCGTAGTACAGTGCACTAATAAAAATTAAAATACACAAGCCAATTTGGGCATATTCTAAACCCTGATAGTCAAACAAGGGGCTCATTAACGGCGCACTTTTTACAAACAAAAATGAAAGCCCGATCCCTAAAATAAGCCCTCCCAACAATTTCATTAAACTTTGCTTGGCTACAACTTGGAGTAAAATAAGTAAAATGGCCACCGGCAGTAACTGGTTTAGACTCATCACTAGGCTAGTTATTAGCATTAGAACGCTCCTTTTCAGTCACTATGACAGCACCACGCGCCGTATTGGGTGAAAACTCGCCAAAAAATTCATAGCGCCCAGGGATTAATGGCCCGATATAAATAACGCTTTTGCGCTTTGGGTAAAGTACTTTCTCTCGATTGAGATCGAAACTGTCGAACTCTTCAGGCGTACTATCTTGATTTTCGATTAACAAGCGTACCTTTTTATTGGCCGGCACGACGATTTCTGCGGGGTAAAACAAATGATCTTTAAGTACAATACGATAGTCTTTACTGGCGGCGTTAAATGATAAAAATACACAACAATATAAGTAAGGCCTAATAAGTTGTTTAATCACATTTAGCTCCTGCAAAAACTACCTGTACTTTTAAGCCACCCAAATCACTATCCGTTAAGTGAATTTCAGCGCGATAAATAGCAATAATATGCTGCACTATTGCCATGCCTAAGCCCGCACCTTGTTCACCCGAAGGGTGTTGGTCACCGCCAACACGATAAAAACGGTTAAATATCCGTTGTTTTTGATCGTTCGTCATACCTGGGCCACTGTCTTCTATTTGCCAAATACGCTGCTTGTGCATCTGCTTTAGTGTTATTTTTATTTGTCCATTGGCTGGTGCGTACTTTATAGCATTGCTAAGTAGGTTTGAAATTAGCGTCACTAAGGTAAATTCATCACCGTTAATGATAAAATCATCTCCCTCAAGACTGATAGTGTGATTTTTAGCCTCTATTTTTTCATACAACTGGCTAACACCTTCTTGCGTGATCGCTAATAATGACTGCTCCTTAAACTGTTTTTGCCACTGCTCTGGCTGAGTACGCCCTAGTATTAGCATTTGCTCGACTATATTGGACAGTCGATTAATACCTTGGGTCATGGCTTGTAGTTCTTGGTTATCTCCTTGTTGAGCTGCCAAATTGTGCACATTAATTTTTAAACTGCTCAGGGGAGTACGTAATTCATGTGCCGCATCAGAGGCAAAAAAACGCTCTCGTAAATAGGCGGTTTCTACGCGTTTAAATAAATCGTTTAAGCGGCTGATCACCGGTTTTATTTCTTCATCTGTCACCTGCCAATTGATCGCAGTGAAATCATTTGCTTGGCGCAGAGCTAACTGTTTTGATAAACGGGTTAATGGTGCCAGTGCATATTTAACAAAAAAGCTAATAAATAGCGCAAGCAAAGGAACCGCCCAGAGCATAGGCAACATAGCTGATAAAATAACCGCCTCGGCTAGTTCAAACCGCTTAGCAATCGGCTCGGCAACAATAACGGTGCGTAAAGATGTGGCAAAAACGAATACCCGCATTCGCTGCCCTGCAATATTAAGCGTTTGAAAACCCGCTTGATACTGGCTTAAATTTAGATTCAATTCATTAGAGCCACTAAGGAGCTCACCGCCTTGCCAAATTTGATACAGTAACTGGGCGCTGTCTTGTATTTTTGGCGCCATGGCGTTTATAGATAAAGGCTGTTGCATCAACACTCCAGCGACCACTTTTAGTTCACTATCGAGTAATTGCTCACCATGGCTCATACTTTTTTGGTAGCCTTTGACTAAAGCTAAAAAGCAGGTTAACACCATCATTGACAGTAAAATAAGGGTTAAACGCTTACGAATTGACATAGAGTATGGTTACCTTTGTAAATTCAAGTTTGTGCAATCTAGGGGCGTTTTAATCACGTGGGCTATCTCTTTCCCACGACATAGCCAATACCACGGAGAGTTTTAATAAAATCGCTGGGGAATTTTTTTCGTAGGTGATGAATATGTACTTCAATGGTGTTGGAGCCAACTTCTTCTCCCCACTGATACAGTTTGTTTTCTAACTGCTGTTTAGATTGCACGCGACCTTGGTTTTCCAACAGCGCCTTTAGCAGCATGTACTCTTTTCGTGGCAGAGAAAGTAGCCCATCGTTGAGTGTGACACTATGCGCTGACGTGTCCATAGTCACTTCGCCACACTGTAATAAACTCGACTGAGCTTGATTTACTCGGCGGCTCGCTACGCGCAAACGAGCAAATAATTCGGCTGGTTCAAATGGCTTAGCTAAATAATCATCAGCGCCCATATCAAGCCCTTGCACTTTGTCATCTATGCTACTTCGTGCAGTTAGTATAACCACCGGAATCACTTTTTTTTGTGCTTTTATGTGCTTTAAAATTTGTGAACCATCACCATCGGGTAAACCTAGGTCAAGTATAACCAACTCTATTTCACCACTGCCTAAGCATTGCAATGCATGCTTAACCGTTGCGCTATGCTCTACACTGTAGCCTTCTTGGCGCAATGAGCGGCAAAGCCCTTGCGCCACAAGATGATCATCTTCAACTAATAATAAATGCATTGTTTATTTTGCTATCTCTTTAGTTTTTTATCTACTTTAGCTAATAAAGAGCTAATTGCTTGTTGACGATATTTATCAGCTTTAGCACGAGTATCACGAATACCTGCTGCTTGCGCAACTAACAAATGGGCTTTAGCTTGCTGATATTCACGTTCGTCATATAAAAACTCACCATACAAGTAGTTAGTATCAATGCCTTTTTTGTTAAAAGCGAGCGCTTGCTTAAAAAACTTGTCGGCGGTGTCATCATCACCAAAACCAATAGGCCACCCCGGTACTTTACTGTATAAGGTTGCTAGGCTGGCATACGCTGAGCCACCTAAAGCACTGTCGTCTATTTTAAGGGCTTGCTCTAATGACGCTTTTGCATCTTTAGCATAGCCCAGCGCCCCTAACCCGCCCTTTGCGCCAGCAAAACTGGCCAGTACAATGCCGTTCCACGTATAGCTATTTGCTGAATCAGGGTAGCTTTCAATAAATTGAGCACTTTGCTCACTTAGTTGAGTAAAGGCTTTGATTTGTGCATCATCTTTAAGCTCATAATTAGCAACCGCCCACTGCTGTTGAATAGCGAGTAAATCGCTTTGTTCGTCTGCAAATACCGGCGATGAAAACACACTAACAATGCTTAAATAAGCTACTAAAGTAAATTTTTTCATAATAAATCCTCTATTAACCTAAAAACTGTTTTATTTTAGGGAGCTGTTTAGCAATTGCGTTATCCACAATACGTGGAAAAACACCATTGATACGTGCAAAAAGTTTCTCAGGAAAACCAATAAATCGTCTGGTTTTATTTGAGTTTAATAACGCAACTAACTCATCAGCTACCAACTGCGGGGAGTCCATTTGATTACCAAGCGCCTTATTCATTGCTCGTATTTGTGCATCATTAATATCTGTATCGGTTGCTCTTGGTGCTAAATAACTAACTTTAACGGGTGTGTCTGAAAGCTCTCGTGATAGCGCTTCGCTAAAACCACGTAAACCGAACTTACTAGCACAGTAAAGTGTTTGATACGGGTAACCTATGCTGCCAAATGACGACCCAACATTAACTATGGAGCCTTTATTCGCGTGCAACTGCGCTAAAAACAGCTGACATAATTTCATAGGGACGGCTAAATTAGTGCTCAGTAGATTATCAATTTGCTCACTACTCGATGCACTTAAGCTTTGCATTACATTAATGCCTGCATTGTTTATGAGTAACTTAGCGCCCCCTAATTTTTTGGCTTTAATGGCGAGTGCCAACATGTTTTCGGCAACCGTTAAATCCCCCACAAAAACTATACTACCGGGACATTGGCTACTTAACGTATTGAGGGCATCACTATTTCGCCCCACCAAGAGCAGTTGCCAACCTTGGCCGTGTAATGTTTTAGCAATCGCTTGACCAATTCCACCTGTCGCACCAGTTAATACACATAAGCCGGTATTCATGCGTGTTGCTCTTGTGCTGATGCTTTAAAAAACGGCTCGTCATCTAAAGCGCGAAAAATATCGCCGTACAAACGGTAAAAACATTTTGCGCCATGTAAAATAGCCTGCTGATCCGCCTCGTCGGTAATTTGATTCATTAAGTTTTCAAAAAACTTTACGTGCTCTATATCAAGCGCGCCGTGAGAGGTTAAATAGCTAAACGCTTTTTTAGGAAGTCCTACTGCATTTGCTATGTTTGATGCGGCTCCATCAGCAAGCGCAATTGAGGTCCCCTCTAATACGTGAACCATACCAAAAAAGCTAAGCGGATTTTTACGTGCAATACTATCGTAGGCATACGACACCATCATTTCAGTGGCGAATTGTGGCTGACTATAGCGCACACTTTCTTTATCAAACCCACAGGCTGCAATGTCGTTTAGCACCCACTCTTGATGACCAATTTCTTCTTCAATATATTCAGCTACCGCTTCACGTAACCATTCTTGCTCATCAGTTAAACGTGCGCCAAGTGACATCATTAAAGGAACGGTGTGTTTTACATGATGATAAGCCTGTGCTAAAAACGAGGCATACTCTTCAAGCGTTGCTTGTCCGTTAAATACACGCTGTATAATTGGCGCAGCTAATAAGTACTCACGCTCGTTTTGAGTTTGTGCTTTTAATGTATTAAAAAAATCACTCATGGATCACTTCTCCAAGTCGGTAAAACTGTTCAAAAATAGGGCTGTAGTGCTGGCTAATTGCCGCTCGTTTAGGGCGATTATTAGCGGTTAATAATCCTTGCTGCTCGTTTAAAGGTTGGGCTAAACGGTGCCACTTTTTAATCTGTGCGTAGTCAGGAAGTTGCTGGTTTACTGTTTTTAAATGTGCTTTTAATTGCTCATCACTAAACTCGGGTGCCGCATAAATAAGCGCGCTTAAAAATGGCTGGCTTTCACCAAACACCACCGCTTGCTGTATCGCACTTTGGCTTAAAATTAATGATTCAGGCCATTCGGTGCTAACATTACGCCCCATACTGGTGATGATCAGATTTTTTACTCGCCCTTTTATGTACAGCTTATTATTACGCTTAGATACTAAGTCGCCAGTGGCGTACCAGGTATTTGGGTTATGCGGCGCTTGATTTAAATACCCTAAAAATAACGATCCTTTAATAAATAACTCACCATTTTCAACTTTGGTTTCAACGTGCCCTAATACTTCACCAGCACTATTTATATCGTCATAGTTGGGGGTGTTTAAACTCACTACTGAGGCCGCCTCAGACAGACCATAACCTTGATAAACCGGTAGGTTATATTCTCGTGCAGTTAAAATTAAAGATTCACTAACCCGTGCTCCGCCAACAGCAATAAACTTAAGTGACTTTGGTGGCTGCCAGCCTTGTTTTGCAAAGGCAACTAAACACGTTAATAACTCAGGCACTAAAATAAGGGTGTTAGGTTTTACACTATCGATTGCACCAATGAGTTTGTTAGGTTTTTTTAACCCTGAGCCAACAAAACCTAATTCGTTTAGCGGCATTAAATGTATACAACCGCCACTTAACAAAGGCGCATACACACCCGCTATATTTTCCAGTAATACTGGCAGCGGAAGTAAGCATAAATGCACGGGGTTACTAATGTTTATTTGCTCACATAATGACTGAGCTACCTGCATTTGGCTTTGTGTTGATAAGCACACCCCTTTTGGCTCGCCAGTAGAACCTGAAGTAAATGTAATTTTTTGCGTACCAGTAAAATAGCCCACGGGTTCAATCGCATCGAGCTGATAAATATAAAGGGTATAATGCTCAAATAATGTTACCGACAATGAATGCTTGCCAAGCGAATAACGAGGCATATCACTAATAAAAAACTGCGCACCACATTGCGCTAGCACATACTGTGTTTGCTGCTGACTAAAAAAATGGGCGATAGGCACCGTAACCTTGTTTGCTGCACTGGTTGCGGCATCAACAACCAGCCAAGCTGGAGTGTTATCAAGCTGGAAGGCAATTGCACCTGAGTCTAAAGCGTTAAAAATAGCTGTTAGCTTATTAGTTTCTTGTTGTAACTCCAAAGCGCTAATAGGCATCACTTTATTGGCTAAGTAACTAACAACCACTGGCCCATTCGCTACCTTATTAATATTATTTAATAGGCTCATAAGCTCCCCAACGCGGTCATTAAGGCATTAATTTGTTGTGTGTTTTGCTGTTTAATATTTAACAGCATGGGTGTGTTAAGTACTTGCTGATGTGCCTGCGCTAAATTAACAATGCACACCGTAGGTTGGTTTGCATAATAACTCCCCCAACTTAATGGGTTTTCAACTACAAAGCTGTTAGCAACAGCAACTTCAGTGCAGTTAACACCCAGCATTCGAACCATCGCCCGTACTTTTTTTGTGGCGCAAAATACTAAATACTTAGCTTCAGTATTGTAAAGCGCCTCGTTAACAACAATAAAATGACCAAGCGTTGCCCTGCGATGTGAAGAGCATAAGTTACCTAGCTCAAATATTTTGCTACGCGGAGTTTGTTCTAATAAAAAGTGCTCAATGGGCTCTGCAGTGTACTGCTCAATAAATAAGGGAGAGGTAGCTTGCCTTAAACCTAACGTACATTGCCCCTCAATTGTTGTGTATTGACAAAGTAGTGGCATAAATGATTTAAGCGTTGCATTGTAAGCTACTAAAAAGCCATCTTTTACCGCAGATTCTAGTGCATTACGATGCTCATCATTCTCTCGAGCAGTTATTAAATGTGCCGAATTTGATATGTTATCTAGTGATAAATTTAACTGTGCTAATTGCATAAACATCGCCCGTTTAAGGAGTATGTTTATAAGTTAAAGAGCGAAACTTAAAAAAAACTTAAGAAACAAAAAAGCCCTTAAATAAATTTAAGGGCTTTTAAAGTAAAGTTTATTTTTAGCTATTTGGCAACGCGTTTACGGCGTCTATTAAACCAAACTAATGGTGCTAGTAGTAAGGCAATAAAGCCAACACTACCGCTGCTTGATTTTTTCTCTACAACAGGTGCTACCGGTTCAGCTTCGTTTTTAACCGTAACAGTAGTTTGTTGCATTACAGTTGCAGTGCCATCACTAACCGCAACTTCAAAAACAAGATCTTCATCAGCGGTGATTGCTGCTGGTGTAAATGAGAGTGTAGCTGTATCTTCCCCTGATAATGTTGCTGCAGAACCACTTACTTGAGTCCATGCAAATGTCAACGTATCGTCATTTCGATCTGATGCACTTGCTGTAATGGTCCCTGTTTCTGACTCACTAATTTCACTTGATGCGTTTTCAACTAGTAATAACGGCATCGCATTGTCACAAGAAGTGATTGAATCTCCTGCTACAACTGTTGAGAACACAGGTGACAATACATTTGACATTGTTAAATTATCAATCCACCAACCAAAATCAGAAACTACAGCGTCAGATGAAATACGGAAACGTACTTTTGCTTGGTTACCATTTAATGCAGTACCAAAGTTGATTGTTTCATAATTACCATATGCACCAGACTCCTGAATATTTCTACCAGTGAATGTACCGCGCTCTTGTAAAGCCTGAGATGTGTTTTCAATAAGCTCACCATCGTAACCTACAGAAAATTGTCCCCCCATTTCAGTAACATCAGTCCAATCACCATTATTTACGCTAATTTCTACAACACCACCATCCCAGTCTTGCTCTATAAGGTATAGATGCCAGAATGAAATTTCGAAATCACCAGCGTAACCAATTTCAAACGTTTTAGACTCGATTGCCACATCTGATTGGAAACCATTATTGTTTAAGAACATAGTCTGAGCCCCCAAGCCAAAACCAGCTTGGTCAAAGAAGCCTATGTTGCCACTATTATCCATACTCTGAGTGCCAACAGCGTTGGAGCCACCAAACATTACGTTTTCAGATAGGTCAAATAATGATGAGGCTGATACTTCCATATCATCTGACACTACTGCATTCACTGGTGATTTATCTTCAAATGCCATATTTACAGTGAATGAAATAGAATCTTCTAGTGCTTCAACAATATCATCATCTGTTTCTAGCTCAGGGAAAGTTACTTGTATCTCTAGCGTTTCAGCGGTACCTGCATCATTTAGAGTCAGCATGATTTCTTCGCTTATTGATGTAGCAAATGGCGCTGTTTCACCAAAAGTGACCAAACCTTCATTTTCAAGAGTCACATCATGGTCACTAACAACTGTCAGCTGAGCTTTAGTACCGGATAGCGTTTCACTACCACGGTTGACTATGCTTACACTGATAGACCCTGTTTCACCTTTATCTAAGATATTGTCATTTGAACAAAAACCAACTTCTGCGCCATTAAATGCGTTATTAACCATTACATCTGATAAAGCAAAGGTTGCAAGCTGAGTTTTGTCTGACTCCACAACCCCAGTTAAATCGGTACTGAAACGCTCAGGTGCTTCTGCACCTAGGCCCATGCCACGTTTAGCAAATGCTTCTAAAATTAGTGTGTAATCTGCGGGGTCAACAGCATAGGCAGCAGCCAATATTGCGTCGCGAGCTTCAGTATATAGTGGAGCTACTGGTGTTAATTTGTAACCTGCTACAAGGTAATCTGCCATACGACTTTGTGCATCTTCAAAACCATGTGCATTTATTAACGCTACATAACTTTCCCATAGCATAGTTGCCCATATTTCACCTGCAGCATGCGGCGAAGCTACGTTAGTTGGAGAAATACCTACATCTTCACCTGCTGCCTCTGTAATATGACGGAATGAAAGAGGGTTAACATCTGTATTTGTAGAATATGGTACACGACGAATACCGTAGTAGAAGTCCTCTACGAATGTGCCACTCCCGTAAGCTTTTTGGAACTTGTCGTTACCTGCAATATTAATATCATCAGCTTTTGCAATAAACATTAATGAATGGAAATCACCCCATCCTTCACCCATTGCACGTCCTTGGAAGTTAATTAACCCCGATGAATTACCAACCAAGCGGTTACTGATATAATGACCCCATTCGTGTGCAATAATACCGTTATCAAAGGTGCCGTCTTTCAATGTTGCCCTATTAAACATATCAACAGTAACAATATCACCTGCAGCAATTAAGTCATAGATAGCTTTACCATCAGCAAAATTTAAGCCCAGATTAGGAATAGATACAGCATCGTCTGCCCCACCCATTGGGGCTGGCTCATCTGTATCGGGGTTATTATTTACAACAATTGCACCGATTGCACCTGCATCTTGCGCATTAAGTACTTTTTGAGTAAACGCGCATGAACCACGGTCAATAATTGCAATTTTACCAGCGAGATCTACTGCATTTACAGCAGGCTCACATCCGTCGTTGATACTTTCAGAGTCTGTAGCATTACCATCGTCGATACGAACAACTTCACCTTCGATATCACTAAATTGATTCTGACCAAAACTTGATGGTTGTGTTGAGTTTAATAGCCCTACACTTGCATTTGATGTAACTGTTACACCAAAATCTACGCCTACCATTGCATCTTTACTATCGTATAGGTACATCTGCATACGTGGGCTAGCGCCATCAGCTGGGGTAGACATATTTGCATTATTACGACCAGAGTTATCTTGCGCTTGAGCTTCTATTGGATCGCCCTCAATCCCACCACGTTCGTAGTTAGTTAACTGAGCAACATTTGACGTTTCATCAAAGCCATGATCATAAAAGAAATCATGCAGAAAGTTATTCATGTAAAATAAGTTTACAATAGCAGCTTTTCGATTTTCGTAACTGTTTGCTACTTGGTCAACCTGATATGGATAATCGAAAGTAAAATCTGCAGTTGTTTCAGCAGTAAAATCCCCCTCACTAAAATCTTGCGGCGCTACAACATCGGCATAAGCAAATACATTATTGCCCGATGTTGTCGTTGCATCGTCAGCTAACCATGGATCCATAGTACTTATTTTGTTGTAGTAAGATAAAGAAACCATTGGCGCATCTAAAATCTCTGTTTCATCTATCTGCTCTGGTCCATCGGCAGGGATTACATCACCATGAGGACTTTCCATTGGGTAGCCGTCTTGATTAGCGTAAACGCGATAGTTGAAATCTGTTGCATGTGATTTTAAATTTTTCTTAAAGTAAACTTTATTATTTTGCGAGCCGATTACGTAGCTGTAATAATCACTTTCTAGCGAGTTAGCATCAGCAACTTCTATTTCTATATAATAAGCAGACTCTAATTCGCCAGCAACTTCGAAAAATACTTTTTTAGCTCGAGGCTCACCGATGATGACTTTTGAATCATCTGCAGATGTTGCTTTGTATTTAGCATACCCACTCTGTTCACCAATTTTTGTAAGTGACACATTAATTCCTGCCAACTCTCTAAAAACAGCCTGAATACTTTGCTCTGCAGTTAAAAAGTTATTCAATACTGCAAATGAACCATCAACAGAAGCTGTGTCGGCAAAATAACCAGAGCCAGCAACTAGGTTAAACTCTTTATCCATTACTAAATTGTATTCGCGGTTAAATACTTCAATACCATGTACTTGCTGTCTATACTTTGCAGTAATAGAGCCACGCTTTTGCTGATGTAAATCAGCTAATACAGCTGAAGCTACTGTACTTTTTTGGCTACTTACACCCGTTAATGACTCTAGATAAAAGTCAGCTGCATATTTATTTCGCATAGCAGGCTCAATCAGAGCCATATCCGGTTTAGCTTGACCAATAGCTTGCCATAAAAATGTGGCTTTACCCATTTGAGCATCAAAAATGGAATTATGGCCTGAAACTGTAGTTCGTGCTGCTAAAGCGCGTTGCTGAACTGCAGCTGGAACCATTGTTTGTGATTTAGATTGTGCGGTAACATCGAAATACTGCGCTGATTCAGCTGCGGTTAGTTGGCCTGCTGATAATGTAGCTGCAACTATTGCGGCCACAGTAGAAACTTTGAAACTAGACATAAAACACCCTGTTTATATTTTGTAATTTTTATTTGATTTTTGTATTTTAAATGCAATACATGTAAACAGTAGCAACATAATCTATAAATACAAAGCACAGACCAATCTAATTTTCAAATTAAGGTAAAGAAATGCAAACAAAAAATATTTTTTCATCTATGACAATTATTACAACTCTCATATTGATAGGGTGTACAAATGATAATCAACCTAAAGATACCCGATTGACTAGCGATGAAAACTTAGTTGATACTATTGATGAAAGAAGTGTAAAAACATATATTAAAAAAAATAGAGAGCAGCAAGTTAGAAGTATTTTTTCATCAGGTGACAAATTAACTTATTCATCTCAGATTTTAAAAAAAGGTGATGTCGTATTTAACCAAACAATGGGGCAAAAGGGAGTTATAACGGGGTCAATTATTGTAACACTTCTGGGTAACTCTATCCCAATGGATTTAAGTAAAAAATTTAAACTATCAAAGCTTACTCAGAATAATTATAAATTATTAGCAGAAAAAAATAGTGATATTGAAGAATTAGTTACTTACCTGAATAGCCATGACCAAATTTCTAATGTGGAGATTTCAGTAAATTACTCACCTATAAATACGCAATTTTAGTATATGGGCTTATCTATACTAACTAGGCTCTGCCACTACGCAGCGATTACGGCCATGCTCTTTAGCATGGTAAAGCGCTTTGTCTGCACATTTATATACTTGGTCGATGTTATTGCTGTGGGTTGGCCAAGTTGCAATTCCGATTGAAACGGTAATAAAACCGATTGTTTCCATTTGCGTTGTTTCAACAGTGGTGCGTAATCGCTCTGCTATTTTTAGAGCGCTTTGGCTATCTTCATGAGGCAATACAAGTAAAAACTCTTCACCACCAATACGCGATACAATATCCCCTTTTCGAGAGATCTTTTTTATAATATCGGCTAATACTTTAAGTGCTTCATCGCCTTTATCGTGCCCAAAGGTATCGTTCACACGTTTAAAAAAATCGATGTCTATTTCTAAAATAGCGAAGGGTGTTTGTCAGCGGATCGGTTTGGGCATCGTGCTTAAGTTGCCCTATTTGTGTTTGTAAAATATTGACGCCATTAAGCATCGCCAGCTTCAATCTTTGGCTTTCAAAGTACCACGCTTTTATTCTTTTTAGCTTTTCTATGCTGTTTACTTCGTCGAGTCTGTTTGCGCTACTAGCGAGTTGCTTTAATGGGCGTGAAATAAAATACGAAAATACACCTATGAGTATGAAGGTGAGCAACGCCATGGGGAGCGTTCTTGCAAATACTTCCATGATTAATGTATCTAGAGACGCAAGTGTTGCTTTGATGGGACGTTGGGCAACTACGCCCCAGTTTGAATTAATAACGGGTGAAAATCCTGCGAGCATTTTTACCCCTTTGCTGTTTACAACAACGGCTTGCCCGCCTCTCCTGTAATAACCGCATTAATTACTTTATTATTGGCAACGCTTGTACCTATTCGTTTACTATCTGGGTGATACAGGATTTGCTTATTAGCATCGACGACATAAAGGTGCGATCCCCCTTCGTAAAAGTGTTGCTCTAGGAGATCATTTAAAATATTTCTTTCTTTTAAATATAACGAGCCGCCCACGTAGCCTAAATAATTCCCTTCTTCGTTAAATAAGGGATGCGATATAAATATAATTAAATTATTGGCTGCTGACATGTACGGCATACTAATAAGTGACTTTTTTTCTTTTAAAGCCTGTGTTGCGCCGGGAGAGGAAATTGATTTTCCTATGATTTCAGGTAAATAAGGGGATGTGGCATTTATAACCCCATTCTTACTTATAACTACTGAATTAAAGCTATTTGTTTGCAAATTTAAACGCGTTACTTCTTCTTGCAGTAATGCTGCATTATTTATGTTTTGCTCAATTTTATTTGCTGAATATGCAAGTTGTTGTTTTGCCGACTCTAAAAAGTTGTCGGTTGCTGAAGCTAATTTATTAGCGTAAGCGAAGTTACTTTCTAATGTATGGCTTACTAACTGCTCTTTTTGTACTTGGTACGTTGAATGAAAACTACTAATAAGCGTGGCTAAAGCCGCAGAAAAAGCCAATAGCACAATAAGAAGACGCAGATTAAGCACAGGAAATAATTTATTCAGCAAAAGTAAACAGCCCACAGTACACTGCTATTAAAGCAAGTACTTTGTTAAAAAGTATTTACAATTATACCCCGCCATTTATTAATTATCTAATATTTGAGCACATAGTGTATTTTTAATAACCAGCCAAATAACTTTTTATTACATTGTGACGTTACATTCCCTCTACTAACTAGGGTGCGCTTATTTTGCAGTTATATAAAAAAATAGATAAGCTGCTTTCACTGTTCATTTTATTTAGCTTTGGAGTGTATTTTGCTAAATAAGTATGTTTTATCGTCAATTATTTTTATATCTGGGTGCTTAATGCCATCAATTAAAGCGGTTGCAAAACCAGCTCTTTCTCTTGAGGAAAAACTAGGGCAAAAGTTAATGCTCGATTTTCGCTATTTTTGTGAACAAGGCACTGGTAAACATTGCAGAACGCCTATCACAAAGCTACCAGAGTCATTGGCGCGCGTAATCAGCGACTATAACATTGGTGGCGTCATATTATTTTCAGAAAACACACAGTCAATTGAACAAACCATTACGCTTAGCCACCAACTTCAAGTGGCTGCCAGTAAATCTTCAAGTAAACTGCCACTATTTATATCAATAGATCAAGAGGGCGGAAGAGTTGCGCGTTTGCCGCGTGATATTGCAACGTCATTCACGGGCAATATGTCTATTGGTGCAACCTATAAACAGCATGGCGTTGACTTTGCTACTAAATCAGCAACAGCTATTGCCAATGAGCTAACAGCTCTGGGGATCAATGTAAATTATGCACCCACCGTTGATGTGAATATGAACCCAGACAACCCCGTTATAAATGTACGCTCGTTTGGTGAGAACCCACAACGAGTGAGTGAACTTGGCGCAGCACAAGTTGCTGGGTTTGAGAGTAATGGCATAATTACATCGCTCAAACATTTTCCGGGACATGGCGATACTCACGTTGATAGCCACACAGGACTCCCTAACGTTGCCCACTCAAAAAGGACTATTTACGAACAAGATTTAGCCCCTTTTAAACACATTATTGCTAAGCAAAACCCCGGTATGATCATGACAGCGCACATACAATATCCTGCGCTTGATAGCTCAACCTTTGTCTCTGTAGAAGACAAAACAATGATTAAACCCGCCACTATGTCGCGCACTATTATTACCGACATTTTAAGAGGTGAGCTTAACTATAAAGGCGTAGTGGTTACCGACGCACTTGATATGGCTGGTATTAGTCAGTTTTTTACACCCATTCAAGCTGTTATAAATACATTTTTAGCCGGCGTTGATATTGCGCTTATGCCTATAGAAATAAGAACGCCCGATGATATAAAAAAGCTCGATGAGCTTATTAAGTCGTTAGTTAATGCTGTCGAGTCAAATCAGTTAGATGAGCAAGAAATAACACAATCGGCTGCGCGTATTATTTCGCTTAAAAATGCATTTGAGTTATCTACTGAGTTTGACCCTATTAATGCAGTAGTTAATGCAAAAAGTATAATAGGCAATAAACAACACAGAAAAATAGAAGCTGAGCTTGCTTTAGCAGCAATAACACAGGTAAAAAACACAGAAAACACATTGCCACTAAATTTAAATGATGACCAACATATACATATTATTATGCCCGACACCCGTAAGTGTATGGCTATGCAGCAAGCAATTGAATCTGCAAGTTCATCATCTATTACGTTCAGCTGCAGCAGCTTACAAGGGTTTGACCCCGCACAAGCAACCCAGAGCATTAAAACAGCTGATATTGTTATAGCGGGTAATGCCACACCTAATCAAAGCGCGGTTGAAATTGGTGGCATGGATGATTTAAAAGATGACCCTAATTTTGCGCTTAATACGCGCGAACAGCCACAAGCGCTTGAGTCACTGCTTGCCATGGCTAACAAATTTAATAAGCGTACTGTATTTATAAGTTTGAGGGCTCCTTACGACATTGCTAAATTTGGCGACTATGCCCACAGTGTACTGGCCTCTTATGCTTACAATATTGATGTAGACAAGCTCGAGCGTGTTTCAGGCCCTGCCTTTACCGCGCTCGCTAAAGTATTAGTAGGCCAAGCCACTGCCAATGGCACCTTGCCTGTTACAATTAAACCGCAAAAAGGCAATTAACATGAAACTAAATTGTGATTTAGGCGAAAGCTTTGGTTCATGGAAAATGGGGCTAGATGATCAAGTTATGCCACATATTAATATGGCGAACATTGCTTGTGGTTTTCACGGCGGTGACCCTGATGTAATAGCAACAACATTAACGTTAGCTAAAAAAAACAACGTAACGGTAGGCGCGCATCCCAGTTACCCTGATCTTCAAGGATTTGGACGACGCTCTATGGCGTTAACAACAAGCGAACTAACTAATTGTATTCAGTATCAGATAGCAGCGCTTGAAGGCATGGCAAAAATACAGGGGCTTACGTTAAGCTATGTAAAACCACATGGTGCACTTTATAACGATATGATGGCTAACAACGACGTGTTAGCAACCATTATATCTGCTGTCGCGAGCTACCCTAGCAAACTAAAGCTAATGATTTTAGCGACTAACCAAGCAGATAAACACATCCAGTTAGCTAAACAGTTTAATGTAGAACTAGTACTCGAAGCATTTGCAGATAGGCAATACACTGATGAGGGCTTTTTGGTCTCTCGCAAACTTGATGGCAGCGTGCATGATAAACCCGCCATAATTGCACAGGTCAAACAGCTTTTACAAACAGGCAGTGTAACCACACGCTCAGGTGAGCAACTAATGCTTAATGCACATAGCCTATGTGTGCATGGAGACAATAATGATGCAATTGAGCTCATTAAAGAAATAAAAGCACTGTGTGACTGACCTTTAGTAATATACGAAAGCTGTAAACCCCCTTTACAGCTTTTTACCCCAACTTGTTAAATACACCCATAGAGTTAAATATGAGCTTCATCGCATTGCACTGTTAATTTAATAATCCCTCACTTATAACTGTACATGAGTTAACAACAGGGATTAACAATGAAACAACTTTTAGCACTTAGTTTTATATTAAGCGCAAGCCATTTGGCTAACGCAAACGACAATACACACACATTGCAACTTCAAGATGTATTTGATTTAGAATATGCAAATCAAATAGATATTACTGACGACGGAAAAACCGTTTACTTTGTGCGAAACCGCATGGATATAAAAACAGACCGAAAAGTGGGAAACATTTGGTCTGTTGATTACAAAACCAAACAAATGCAGCCGCTCACTTCAGGCGTTCATATGGATTACTCGCCGGTACTTTCTCCAGATGGGCAGCGCCTTGCTTTTATATCTACCCGCGATGGCAGCAGCCAAATTTATATGAAGTGGCTTAAAACCGGTGCCATTGCCAAAATAAGTAATTTAACCAGTAGCCCTCGCGCTATTAGTTGGAGCCCCGATTCAAGCCAGCTTGTATTCAGCATGTTTGTACCAAGTAAAAACACGCCACCGGTTAATTTGCCAGGAAAACCGAAAGGCGCAACGTGGGCAGAGCCAGCTAAATTTATTGATGACGTATACTATCGAGCTGATGGTGGTGGATACTCGCAAAAAGGCTTTAATCAATTATTTACTCTTGATGCTAACGGCGGAAATGCTAAGCAGCTTACTAGCGATGAATTTGATAACGCAGGTGATGTTAGCTTTAGCAAAGATGGCAGCTTACTTTACTACTCTGCGAATAGGCATAAAAATGGTGAACTCAAGCCTACAAACAGCGAAGTGTATAAGTTAAATCTTAATACATTAGCCATTGAAGCTATAACAAATAGAAATGGCCCAGATCAACAACCCAAAGTCTCTCCTGATGGTCGTTACCTTGCGTATACAGGATATGACGATAAACGCACTAACTACGAAAATACTCAACTTTACATTCGTGATTTAAAAACGGGTAACACCAAAAGCTTAACACCCAACTTTGATAGAAGCGTTGGACAAATAAAATGGGCTGCAAACTCTAAAGGGGTTTACTTTAGCTATGCCAATGAAGGGCAAACTACCCTTGCTTATCAACCTCGAAGTGGCAAGCGTAAAGTGATCACCGAACAAATTGGCAGTGTAGCATTTGGACGACCATACTCAGGCGGAGATTTTGATGTAAGCAGCAACGGCGATATCGCGTTTACACTTGCTGACACTCAACGCCCTGCGGATGTAGCGAGCATTAAACGCGGTAAAACTCAGCGCTTAACCACGCTTAATAGCGATGCGCTAGATGATAAACAACTAGCAAAAGTGGAAGAGATTTGGCTTAAATCAGGCCACGACCAATTACCTATTCAAGGATGGATTGCTTACCCACCAGGATTTGATAAATCTAAAAAATATCCTCTAGTACTCGAAATTCACGGCGGACCGGTGGCTAATTATGGTCCTCACTTTAGTGCCGAAGTTCAGCTTTTTGCCGCAAATGGTAATGTGGTTTTATATATGAATCCGCGCGGAAGTGATTCGTATGGGAAAGAGTTTGCACAAACCATTCATCATAATTACCCAAGTAATGACTTTGATGACTTAATGTCTGGGGTTGATGCGCTTATTAAAAAAGGGTTTATTGATGAGTCTAAACTATTTGTTACCGGTGGTTCTGGCGGAGGTGTACTAACAGCATGGATTGTTGGACATACAGATCGATTTGCTGCAGCTGTTGTTGCTAAACCTGTTATAAATTGGATCAGCTTTGTACTAACTGCCGACTTTTATCCATTTTTTGCTGATTACTGGTTCCCAGGCAAACCATGGGATCACATAGCGCATTACATGAAACGTTCGCCAATTAGCTATGTAGGTAATGTTACTACACCCACAATGCTGCTTACAGGTGAAGCAGACTACCGCACACCTATTTCTGAAACAGAGCAATACTACCAAGCACTAAAATTACAAGGTGTTGACACCGCGATGGTTCGCATACCAGATGCATCGCATGGTATTACAGCTCGCCCTTCTAATTTAATGACTAAAGTTGCTTACATTCAATGGTGGTTTGATAAGCACAGTAAATAGCATTACATTAATTAAATTACTAAAAGCCACTTTTTAAAAGTGGCTTTTACGTATGTGCAAAGTGTAAACCCCCTTTACACTTTTAGGGCATATTAAATATCGGACTTAGTCTATTTCTCAGTTAGTAAAATTTCGGTTTATAGCTTTTTTATAGTTTGAGTTAGTAAAAAATCGGTTTGAGTCACTGTTTATAGCCTTTCAGTTGGTAAAATTTTGTTTTGTGAAAGGTATACGTTAGTAAAAAATCGGTTTATAAATCGAATTTAAACACCAAAAAAAACAAAAAATAACGTTTTTGATTACTTTAATAGCTCTTTAAGGCCCCTTTACAGCAAAAAAGCACTTACAAAACGCTTTTATTAAAGGGTTAGTTAAACTCTGATCTACAAATTCGGTTAGCTAGTTAAAACGTGATCCGCATATCTATAGTTGGTTAAAACCTGATCTCAACTAACTAAGTAACCTAATGTAAGTTTTATTTCTAATACACTATCCGCTTTTAACACTAATAAAGGCTTTACTATTAGTGAGTGCAGCAAAAATATTTATGACACATAAAAAAAGGGCCTTACGGCCCTTGAGTAACACTATCTAGAAATTTTTAGAACTGGTTCATGGTGTTATCTTCACCACCGGCTTTTAACGCGTTATCACCAGAGAAGTACTCTTTGTGTGTATCACCAATATTAGAACCTGCTAGGTCTTGGTGTTTAACAGATGCTTGTTCACGGCGAATTTCTTGGCGTTGTACATCACGTACATAAGCAAGCATACCTAAGTCACCAAAGTAGCCTTCTGATAAAATATCCGTGCTAAGTGCTGCAGTATGGTAAGTAGGCAGCGTAATTAAGTGGTGGAAGATACCCGCTTCACGTGCACCATCACGTTGGAAATTTTGTACCAATACATCAGCTGCGGCTGCAAGCTCTGTTGCATCCATTTCTGGTGCCATTAGGCCTTTGTTATCACCAAGGCTTGGGTAAGCGCTCAAATCGCGACCCGCTTCTTGCCACTCTTGGTACACTTGCTCACGGAACTTAAGCGTCCAGTTAAACGAAGGTGAGTTGTTGTACACTAGTTTAGCATTTGGTACTTGCTCTTTAACACGGTTTACAAGCTCAGCAATTTGTTTTACGTGTGGCTTTTCTGTTTCAATCCACAATAAATCAGCGCCAGATTGTAGGCTAGTTACACAGTCAAGTACTACGCGGTCTTTCTCTGTCCCTTCACGGAACTGGTATAGGCCATTTTCAAGGCGAGTAGGTTTACACAGCTCACCGTTGATTTTCATTGCCGTATCACCTTCGTTTAAGTCCTCTACGCCATTAATAGGTGTAGTCTCTAAAAAGGCATTGTACTGACTTGCTAAATCACCTGGAGTTTGTGATACCGGCACTTTTTGAGTCAAGCTTGCACCTAACGAATCAGTGCGCGCAACAATAATACCGTTGTCGATACCTAGCTCTAAAAATGCATAGCGAACCGCATTAATTTTTGCTAAAAAGTCTTCGTGAGGCACGGTTACTTTACCCGCCTGGTGACCACATTGTTTAGCATCAGATACTTGGTTTTCGATTTGAATAGCACATGCACCTGCTTCAATCATTTTTTTAGCAAGTAGGTAAGTTGCCTCTTCGTTACCAAAACCTGCATCAATATCAGCAATAATTGGCACAACATGTGTTTCAAAGTTGTCAATTTTATCAAGTACAGCTTGAACGTTGCCGCCATTCGCTTTGGCTTCATCTAGGTCATTAAATAAGTGGTCAAGCTCACGGGCATCGGCTTGCTTTAGGAATGTGTAAATTTCTTCAATAAGCGCTGGAACAGATGTTTTTTCGTGCATACTTTGGTCAGGTAACGGACCAAACGCAGAGCGAAGTGCAGCAACCATCCAACCACTTAAGTAAACATAACTACGTTTAGTTGTTTTTTGGTGGCGTTTTATAGCCATCATCATTTGCTGGGCAGTAAATCCATGCCAACATCCTAAAGACTGTGTGTATTGGCTTGAATCTTTATCGTAAGCGGCCATATCTTCACGCATTACGTCAGCTGTGTATTGTGCAATTTCTATCCCAGTACGAAAGCGATTTTGTAAACGCATGCGAGTTGCATACTCTGGGTTAATTGCCTGCCATGCATTACCTTGAGATTGGCATAAAGTAGAAAGTGTGTCGGTTTCGCGTTGATATGTTGTCATAATAAATTCCTTCGAACGGGTATATAAATAATTTAATGTTGTGAGAGTGGCAACGTTGCTAGTGCTCCGTAGCGCTTAATTCAACATTAGGCTTATTTTTTAGATTTAGTAAATTTATAGTTTTTATTACGACTATATTTTTTGTGAATATCAAAAACACACTCAACATGACTTTTTTACGTTATTGTTGCTCAAACGCACAAATACTATGGCGACCGTTTAAGGAAGGCAATTATGACCCACACTCTCACACATTCAGGACTCAGCGTAGATTTAGAGCTTGCTGACTTTGTTAAAACTAAACTATTACCTGGTACACACTTATCAGAACAACAATTTTGGCAAAGCTTTGCAAAGATTGTTCAAACGCTCACGCCAATAAATAAAGCGCTGTTGGCTAAACGCGAACAACTGCAACAACAAATTGATCAGTACCACATTGCAAATAAAACGTGGGATAGCAAGCAATACCAACGTTTTTTAAGTGACATTGGCTACCTAGTGCCAGAGCCTGCAAATTTTAAAATTGAAACACAACAGGTTGAACCCGAAATAGCGGTTACAGCAGGCCCACAGTTAGTTGTTCCAGTAAGTAACGCACGCTTTGCACTTAATGCAGCTAACGCACGTTGGGGCTCGTTATACGACGCCTTATATGGCACAGATGTGTTAAGTGAAGATGACGGGGCAGAAAAAGGCACTACCTATAATCCGGTTCGTGGCTTTAAAGTAATGGCATACGCACGCCAGTTTTTAGACAAAGCACTGCCACTTGAAAACGGCTCACATATTGAAAGCACCAATTATTCTGTTGTAAACGGCGCATTAGTTATTACGCTGCGTGACAGCTCTCAAACCACTTTAGCTGACCCCTCTCAGTTAATTGGCTACCAAGGCGAAGCCCAAAACCCAAGCGTTGTATTGCTTAAAAACAATGGCTTACATATAGAATTACAGATAGATCACCACCATATTATTGGCCAAGCTGATAAAGCGGGTTTAAAAGATGTGGTACTTGAAGCAGCCCTAACTACTATTATGGATTGTGAAGATTCTGTAGCCGCCGTAGATGCACAAGATAAAGTGCAAGTTTACAAAAACTGGCTTGGTTTAATGCAAGGTAACTTAGTCGAATCGTTTAAAAAAGGCGACAAAGTTGTAGAACGTACGTTGCAAAGCGACAAAACGTATACTTCTATTGATGGCGGTACCATAACGCTTAAAGGCCGAAGCATGATGTTTGTAAGAAACGTGGGCCACTTAATGACAAATCCAGCCATTACAGACGTTTACGGCGAGCCTGTTTTTGAAGGTATAATGGATGCAATGTTTACTGCCACAGCCGCCCTGCACGACTTAAATAAAAATTCTGGCGTAAAAAACAGCAGCGCGCAGAGCATTAATATTGTAAAACCTAAAATGCATGGCCCAGAAGAAGTTGCTTTTACAAGCACACTATTTACCCATGTAGAAGAAGCCTTAAACTTACCTAAAAACACCTTAAAAATGGGTATTATGGATGAAGAACGCCGTACATCTGTAAACTTAAAAGCATGTATAAATGAAGCAAAACAACGTGTTGTATTTATTAACACCGGCTTTTTGGACCGTACAGGCGATGAAATTCACACCTCAATGCAAGCAGGTGTTGCGCTCCCTAAAGCTGAAATAAAACAACAGCCTTGGATAAGTGCTTACGAAGATCGCAACGTAGATATTGGCCTTGCCTGTGGATTAAGCCAAAAAGCTCAAATAGGCAAAGGCATGTGGCCTATGCCTGACAAAATGGCGCTGATGATGGAGCAAAAGTTAGCACACCCTAAATCGGGTGCTAATACAGCTTGGGTGCCCTCTCCTACTGCCGCAACGCTGCATGCTATGCACTACCATGATGTTAATGTTTTTACTGAGCAACACGCAATCGCTGAGCGAGCAATAGCAAGCCTTGACGACTTACTTACTCCGCCACTCATGCAAGACCCATCAACACTCTCTAAAGAAGACATACAAAGCGAACTTGAAAACAATGCACAGGGTATTTTGGGTTACGTAGTACGCTGGATAGACCAAGGTGTAGGCTGCTCTAAAGTACCCGATATTAACCATGTAGGGCTAATGGAAGACAGAGCAACACTTAGAATATCTAGTCAACATATGGCTAACTGGTTATTACATGGCATATGTACACAAGAGCAAATTACTTCCACTATGGCAAAAATGGCCAAGGTAGTAGACGGCCAAAACGAACACGATAAAGCCTATACCCCAATGGCAAGCAGCCCTGAAACACTAAAAAATAGTATTGCGTTTCAAGCAGCCCTCGCCTTAGTACTTGAAGGAACAACACAACCTAGTGGCTATACTGAACCGTTATTACATAGCTACCGTATACAGTATAAGTTACAGCAAAGTTAATACACTCCAAATGTTTAACGCTGTATCTTAATTGTTTATTTCGTGTCAAAACCAGCCTTAGGGCTGGTTTTTTATTCTCTAAAACAACAAATAAGCACACCAATATTTTTTAAAAATGTGTTTAAACACAATTAAAACAACTAACTTTAAAATAGAAACACATAAAACAATAACCTCTATGAATACCTAACATTTCTGTAAATACAAAAAAGCGTGTTTTGTATACACAAAACACGCTTTTTAATTTGTATTTGATATAAAAAATGACGTTAAGGTTATTTTTTTATTATTGCATTGTGATACACATTTTGTACGTCATCACAGTCTTCAAGCATATTTATAAATTTATCGAAGTTAGCAATAACCTCTTCATCATCAATTTCAATATTAACTTGAGGGATAAAAGTAATTTCGTCTACCTCAAAGTTAATACCTTCAAATGCGTCTTCAAGAGCTGTTTTAGCCTTAAAGTATTCTGTAGGCGGTGCAAAAACAGAAATTTTTCCATCTTCAGCTTCTACGTCAGCAACGTCAACGTCGGCCATCATTAGCGCTTCTAAAACAACTTCATCGTCATCGCCTGCAAAGCCTAATACTGCATAATGATCAAACATATGGGCTACACAACCAGGCGTCCCTATTTTTGAATCAGTTTTAGTAAACGGTAAGCGCACATCTTTAATGGTTCTGTTGGGGTTATCAGTTAAGCAGTCAACAATCACCATACAATTACCCGGCCCATAGCCTTCGTAGCGAGCAACAGAGTAATCCTCCCCTGCTCCACCGGCGGCTTTCTCTATTGCTTTTTCGATAACGTGCGCAGGAACTTGGTCTTTTTTAGCTTTTTCGATTAGACGACGCAAAGTTTGATTTACTTCAGGATCGGGTTCACCATTTTTAGCAGCAACGTAAATCTCTTTACCGTACTTTGAGTTTACTTTTGTTTTTGCATTAGCTGTTTTGATCATAGAACTTTGACGAACTACAAATGCTCTACCCATTTTGTGCCTCTAATAAATACATTACATTTTTTATTATTTTACCAATTCAAAACGTATTGGGCTAGTAAACCTTAGTGAATGAGCGCCCATATTGTGAGAGGTAAATTTACTAAAGCTAACAAAGCATCAATTTAACATAACTCGACTTTTTTGGAGTAGCTTTCAACTAAAGCAACCAAATCGTAAAAATCATGCAACACATAATCAGCTTGATCAGCATAAGGAGGCGTTTCATTGGGAGCATATAAGCAGGCACGCATATTAGCATTGTGTGCAGCTTGAATATCGTATAAGTAATCGCCTACGTACAATAGGTTATCTGCGCTAATATTCCAAAGCGTAGCAATAGCATTTAATGCACTTGGATCGGGTTTTGCCGGTGCGTCACTTCGTGTTAGTACTGTACTGATAGGAAGCGGGTTATTTTTTAATTTAAGTGCAGCGGCTTTGTCAAAATTACGCGTCACTATTGCCATAGGAATATTTCGTTCATTTAATAGTGCAATGGCTTCACTTACACCTGGCAACAACGTGGCATGTTGTGCATCTAATAATTCGTGCTGGTGAACAATGTTCATTGCCTCTTCGCGCATATAAGGAGAAGGAAGTTGCGCAATAAAGTCGAGTAAATCTTCGTTATCGGGACAGCCAATTTGGGCTTTAATAAGTGAGAAGTCGAGTTCTGACGATACCAAAGTACCATCTAAATCAAAAATAACACCATGGATAGCCTCTACCTGAGTCGTCATACCAATCCTTGTTTGTGAAAATAATTAGTTGAGCTTTTTTCAAACATAAAAATACTCTGAGCTTACACCCTTAAATGGGAACAATTAATACTAATTATATTTAAATTAATAGTGCGAGGTGGTCAGTAACTTCACTGCAACTACCAATGAACAAAAGCTTAGCAGCTAGTTGTATGTTGCGCAAAACAAGGTAAATATAAACAACCCAATTTTTTACGTAACTTGGTATTTTACCGATCAATTATGAACGCACGTTAAATAGTGTAATAAAATACGCACTTAAATAAGCGCGTATTTTATATTAACAATGAGTTAGTTAGCCTCAAAGCGAGCTTCAAGCCAGGTATCATCCTGAGCAAAGTTTAGGGTTTTAACTTTACCTTTGCCTTCAACGTTCACCATATTTACTTGTGATGGCCATAAATCACGCAGCGCACCATTACTCATTTTTATCCCTTGAATTCCCTCTGGGATAGGCGCTTCTTGATAAACCCAAAAAAACTTACCATCAACCTGAGCGCCAACAAAGTTAAGCGGCACAACGTCACCATTTAATGTTTGCAAAGCCACATGTGACTCAACATATTTGGCAAAGCGTTGTTGATCGGTTTTATTGCTAATTATATCAATTTTACCTTTAAATAAGCTGCTAACAGCATGCTCAGTATCGTGTAAGTAAAACCGATGCATAAGCTCAACATTATGCGTTCTTTTGTTAAAAAGCACAGTCGTTACTGATGATTTTAATTGATGCGCCATACTTGGCGCAGCAATTAAAAAGCAAACAACAATAAGCAAAAAACGCATTATTGCTGTTCCTCTACTTCATCCTTTGCGTCTTTTTTCTCATCGCTTTTAAGCTCTGTTTTAATATCTTGCATGATATCGCGACTCACTTTAGCTTTACTCTTACTCTTTTTAAATACTTCAATACGTGAAGGAATAATGCGACGTGGGTAGTTATTGTTTTCTACATCAACGTCTGCAGTTTCCCAGCGTGGATCAACACTTACTGATACAAGCGGCTTATTTTTATCAGTAACTATAAGCTTTTGTACATTTTTATGATTACGACGCCAAATTTCAGCAGGAATGTAACGCTCTTCTTTAGTGCCATCTTCATACGTGAGCTCAAGTAAAATTGGCATCACCAAACCGCCTAAGTTTGAAAATTCCATCACGTAATAGTTTTGATCGTCACTTAAAGCACGGTCTAGCGTTTTACGCTCCCACGGCTCAAGCCCTTTTAAAAACTTGTTGTACGCGTTGCGCTCTTTATTCGTTACCGTGAAACGATCATTTTCGTCATAAAAATCAGTAATATCAGGGTTTTTCTCAACCCATGTTTTTTTACCTTCTGCACGGTTACGCTCAACAAATAACGATGTTGGTTTGTCAGCTTCAATATCACGTAGGCGGCTATAATCTATATCTGGATTTTTAGTATCTAAACGCAGTTGATACACTTTATCCAACGAGATATCTACATGGTCGGTAGTGTAAAACCAGCCGCGCCAAAACCAATCTAAATCAACACCTGACGCCTCTTCCATAGTACGGAAAAAATCAGCAGGGGTAGGGCGCTTGTATTTCCAGCGCTGTGCGTACTCTTTAAATGCAAAGTCGAATAAATCGCGGCCTAAAATCACCTCACGTAAAATATTAAGCGCGGCAGCAGGTTTAGTGTAAGCATTAGGGCCTAAGCGAAGTACGCTATCTGATTGCGTCATAATAGGCACCTGAACTTCAGATTTCATATACGATACAATATCACGAGGCTCAACACCCCAAGGAATAGTAGGATCCCATTCACGTCCGGCAACACCATCTAAAAAGCTATTTAAGCCTTCATCCATCCACGTCCACTGACGTTCATCAGAGTTAACGATCATTGGGAAGTAAATATGGCCAACTTCATGAATCACTACGCCAATCAAAAAGCGTTTTTCAGACTGAGAATAGGTGCGTGTACCGTCATCTTGTAACTTAGTACGCGGACCATTAAAGGTAATCATTGGGTATTCCATACCACCTACCGGACCATTTACCGATTGTGCAGTTGGGTAAGGGTAATCAAACGAATACTTTGAATACACCTCCATTGTGTGCACAACAGATTCAGTAGAATACTTTTTCCATAAGTCGCCACCCTCTTTAGGGAAGAAAGACATAGCCATAACCAGTGGTTGAACATCACCGCCTTGCTGATAGCCTTTTGCATCCCACATAAATTTACGTGAAGAAGCCCATGCAAAATCACGAACATTATCGGCTTTAAATCGCCATGTTTTCGTTTTGTCTGTGCCTTCTTTTTCGTTTTCGAGTGCTTCTTCTTCGGTCACAATAAACACAGGTCGCTTAGCAGTTTCAGATTGCTTTAAACGTTTACGCTGCGTGCTTGTAAGTACCTTGCTTGGATTATCTAACTTACCCGTCGCCGATACAATGTGATCAGCGGGTACTGTAATTTCTACGTCGTAATCGCCAAATTCAAGCGTAAATTCACCTGAGCCTAAAAAGGCTTTATTCGTCCATGCTTCGTAATCTGTGTACGCTGCTAAACGCGGAAACCACTGGGCAAGTAAAAATATATCGTTGCCATCTTTTTCAAAATGCTCATAACCTGAGCGTGCGCCAACAGCATCTTCTTCAACAATATTGAACGCAAAGTCCATGCTGAACTCAACTTCTTTACCTGGCTTTAACGGCTCATTCAAGTCAATACGCATTAATGTATCTACAATTGTTACACGTAGTGCTTTACCGTCTTCGTCTTTAACATTGCTTATTGCAAAGCCAAGCTCGTTGTCACTCATAAATTGCTGGCGACGTAACTGCCCTAAGCTCAGTTTTGCAGGCTTTTGCGCAGGCAGGCTTTGTAACGTGCTTTTAAAGGTTTTAGTGGTTTCAGCAATTGAATCACTTTTAAAAATATTTTGGTCTAACTGTAACCATAAATATTTTAATGTATGAGGTGAGTTATTCTTATACTCAATACTCTGGCTTGCACTAAGGCGACGTTTTTTTTCATCTAACTTCACGTCAATATCGTAGTTAACTTTTTGCTGCCAGTAATTTTCACCTGGTTCACCCGCAGCACTGCGGTACACGTTTGGTGTCGGCAATGCTTCATCCAACTGACGAAACTTATCAACAAACGAGCCTTTTGTTTGTTCAACTGAAGACGCAATAGCACTACCCGACATTACCATTGGCAATAAAAGAGCACTAAGCGTAAGACTTATTTTTTTCATTGTTAGTCCTAAAATAATTTTGTGATCATACTGTGTCAAATGTAGCCGTTTTCTTCAATTAAATAGCGACCAAACACCCTATTTTTAGGGTGGTATTCACTAAAGTTTTGTACGCACAAATAACAATAATTTGTTAGCTATTTTAATTCATTTAAAAATGTAAAGGGGGTTTACAAATTTTAAACCGATTAGAGCATTAAAACACACTCGTATTAGCCAACTTCAGGTCAAGTTCATCAAATGAGATTACAGTAAAGTTAAGTGAGATTTTGAAGGTCCACGCTATGAAATTCTATATTGTAAAAAAAGCACACAAACTAGACGCTATTCCTGCTGAAAAAGAACTACTTGAGCGCTATAAAGCTGACCATTATTCTTATGTAGATATTGTGTCGGCCTGCAACAAAGAAGATGCCCTAAAACGGCTAACCACTGAACAAAAACACAGTAAAAAACAGCTCATAATTGGCGTAAATATTGCGGTGTTTTCACTAATTTTAATTATTTGTACGATAAATTGAAATTACCGTAGTTTTTGGTTGATCTTTGTAGTCATTTGTATTTAAAATCGCCCACCTTTTTATTTGAGGCAAATAAATAACGACTATTTATCCTCAAATATTATCGATTACAAGTAAGAAATGCGGTGGGCTCATGGATTTTTATATCCTAAAAAAACAACAAGAACTAATTGCAATCCCAGCCAACGAAAATAGCTGTAAGCAGTACCTAGATTCAGGTTATTTTTACATTGATAAAGTAGCTGCTTGTAACGAAACTAACGCACTTAAAAGACTACAATCCAAACAAACTAAAACGTTAAAAAAACCTCTGCTCATCGCATTGATTGCTTTGCCAGTAATTTTTGGCATTTGGTACAACTTAAGCTAACTGTTTAGTTATACTGAGGCTTGCATCTTTAGCAGCCTTGGGTATATTGGCGCTCTTACTGGTTTTTAAGAGCGCGACATGAAAGTCCTTCACACCTCTGATTGGCACCTTGGCCAACAATTTTACGAACACGACCGCCGTGTTGAGCATCAAGCATTTTTTACCTGGTTACTTGCCACACTTGTTGAGCAGCAAATAGATTTGTTATTAGTTGCAGGTGACATTTATCATACGGCAACACCCAGTGCCAGCGCCGAAAACCAACTTTATCAGTTTATAAAAGACGCCAAAAAGCTTTGCCCACAGCTGCATGTAGTTATTATTGCTGGCAATCATGACTCTGCAAATCGTATTTTAGCGGCTCAGCCTTTACTTGCTCAATTTGATACCCACGTAGTAGGGCGTTTTGATGTATCAGCGCCTGGCGATATTATTATAGAAATAAATACTAATAATAAACGCGCTGTAATTGCTGCTATGCCTTTTTTGCGCTCAAGCGATGTCAACTCAATAAGCCAAACAAAAAACGGCCCTAGCTATGCACAGGGCGTTGCAAATGCCTATGAGCTTGCTTTAGAGCATGCCTATAAAATTAATGAGCAAAATTCACCGTTTATAGTAATGGGGCACTTACACGCTAAAGGCGGCGACATATCAAGCGATTCAGAGCGCAACTTAGTGATAGGTGGTGAAGAGTCTATTTCAGCCAATGTGTTTGGCAATAAAGCCAACTATGTAGCTCTAGGCCATTTACACAAAGCGCAACAAGTTGCTAAAAACGAGGCTATTCGCTACAGCGGCACGCCTATTCCCATGTCGTTTTCAGAGCGTAACTATACGCACCAAGTTAATGTTATCGAATTTAAAAGCTATAAAAAACAGAGCGTTAGCACAACTGTAAACCCCCTTTACATCCCGCGCTCAGCCGACGTTATTATTTTACCAAAAGGGGAGTGTGTGCCACTGAATGACTTATGTGAACAAATTAAAGCACTCGATACATCACAACATACTATTGCCCCTTATTTACGCGTAAAACTTAAATCAAGTGATACCGACACCACCTTCAGAGAACAAATAGAACAAGCACTAGAAGGTAAGCACGTAAAATTTTGCGGTATCGAACGCGTTCGTGAACAAACAACCCAAACCGACAACGACACAGTATTTGAAGATTTGAGTGAAGTTGAAATGCTCAATCCGCTCAATTTATTAGAACAAGCCTTTGCAAATGATAAAGACATGGCAGGCCAGAGCGTACCCGATGAACTGAAAACACTGTTAAACGATGTAATAAGTGAACTGACGGAGCAAGAGCAACTATGAAAATAACCGCAGTACGCATTCATAACTTAGCATCAATAGTAGACGCCGAAATCGACTTTACTCAAGCCCCACTGAAAGATGCGGGCTTATTTGCCATAACCGGCGACACCGGCGCGGGTAAAAGTACCTTTTTAGATGCTATTTGTTTAGCACTTTATACAAAAACGGCTCGCCTAAAAGGCGATAAAGGTAACCTAATTGATTTTAATGGCGACAGCATAAAATTAAACGATGCGCGTAACTTACTACGCAGAGGAAAGTGGGAAGGCTTTGCTGAGGTTGACTTTGTAGGGCAAGACAAACACCTTTACCGCGCCCGTTATTCTATACAGCGCACCCATAAAAAAGTAACCGGTAAATTAAAAGTCGCCGAGCACACGTTAGTTACCCTACCAGATGAAACATTAATAGCCGACAAAAGCCAAACCTTAAAACAAATAGAAAGTAAAATAGGTTTAAGCTTTGAGCAATTCTCGCGTGCGGTATTATTAGCGCAGCACGAATTTGCTGCATTTTTAAAAGCCACTGGCGATGAACGCGCGCAATTATTGGAGTGCCTAACAGGCACCGACAAATTTAGCCTAATTGGTAAGCGTATTTTTGAACGTAACAAAGAGTTAAAAGATAAGTTTGATTTACTACAAGCAAGCCTTTCAAGTTATACCTTATTGAGTGAAGACGAATTAGCAATAAAACGCACCACGCTTAATGAGCTAAAAAAGCAAATAGAACACACTAAAAAAACAATAATAAGCACAGAGCAAAATCTAAACTGGTATAAGCAAGCCACTACACTTGAGCAAGCTCTTGAAGAAGCCACTAAAAATCAGCAGCATGCTACCAACGAGCTTGCAAAAATTGCTCAACAGAGTGAACAAGCAAAACAAGCACAAAGCGCACTTGAGATAAAAGATAACCGAAAACGACATGAGTATTTAACGGCGCAAAATAACACACTAAATAAACAAATAAGTGACTTAAAAAATATTGACCATACAACGCTTATTGATGAGCAAGCAAAGGCACTTAAAACCAAACAAAGCGAATTAAAAACAGCGCAAGAGCAAAAGCAATCTGCAGAGCCAATTATTGCAAAAGCCCGCGAGCTCGACAACCAGCTTGCTATTCACACACAAAGCATTACTAGCCTTACTCAGCAAAGTGATAAAGAGCAGCAACAACTTAGCGAATTACAAATTCAGTTTAAACACAGCCAAACCGTGCTTGATGAAACAACTAAGCTAAATACGCAGCACCAGCAATGGCTTACTGAACATACGCAGCTTAAACCGCTCGCGAATGATTGGAATTTTTACCAACACAGCTTTAATACGTATTTAAGTGCCAATGAGCAACTTAATGCAACAGCAACCCAAAATAAGCAACTGCTAACAGAGCAAACCAAACAGGCTGAGCTTTTAACAGCGCAAAATAAAAAGGTAGAGCAGCAAGAGCAGCAACTAAGTCATGATCAAAAAAACCTAAACGAGCTGAACGAGCACCAACGCCAATTCAATATTGAGCAATGCGACAGCGTACTTAAAAATATTGATTACTTAAAAGAGCAGCGAATACGCTACGCTCAATTTACCCAAGAGCTTAAGCAAAGCACACAAGCGCAAAATAATATTGCAGCTAAACTTAGCCAAAGTGAGCAACAGCAGCAGTCGCTTTTACAAAGCCTAGCAACGTGCGCGCAAGCACTTAAACATAACGAATATGCGCTAAACCAAGCTCGCCTGCGTGCTAGCGAAAACGTAGAGCATTTACGCACTCAGCTTATTCCCAACGAGCCATGTGTAGTGTGCGGGGCAAAAGAGCACCCGTATGCAAGCAACCAAAGCCCGCAATTAATTAACCTAATAGCCGATTTTGAAGCAAGTTATAATCAGGCTAAACAGCTACACGATAGCGCTCAAACTAAGCTGCATCAGCATCAAACACAACATGCTGTACTTGTCACTGAGCACGCCCAGCACAGTCAAGCCATACAAAGCGCACAGGCAAAACAGCTAGAAATTAAAACAACAATGCAAGGAACGCGTACAGAGCTTAACGATTTAACAGCGCAGCAGCTTGATGAAACCCACGCCCAGCTCAGCAACCAAAAGTCTCACTATTTTGAGTCGCAAAAACAGCAAACAGCCTTGCAAGAAAAAGTAAACCAGCAAACAAACATCTTGAAAGCAGAGCAACAAACACAACAGCAATTGCATAATTTAAACAGTGAACTAACCAATAAACTAAGCCAAGTAAATACAAAGCACGCTGAGCTAACGTCGCAAATTAATGAGCTCACTACAACGCTTAATGCACAATTTGAACACAGCAACTTTTGGCAACAGCTTCAATCAGGCGCACTGAACCTAAATGATTTAAGCCAACAGGTTGAGCAGTATCAGCATACATATGCGCAACTTGAGCAAAGTCAAAAACAAATAGACACAGCCAATCAGCAATTACAGCAGCTTACGCCACAAATAACTAAAAGCGAAAGTGCACTTAAAACGCTAAAAGGTGATTTAGACAATGCTCAAAAGCTACAAAATACAACACAAAGTGAGCGCCTTGCGTTGTTTAATAACGAGCAAATAAGCGTAAACGACTACCAAACAAAAATTAATGCCCAGCTTGAGCAATGCCAAGCTCAGTTAACTAACAGCCAGCAAACATACGATAACGCTGTAAAAAAACGAGACGAGCATGCAATTGAGCTTAAAAACGCAGAGCTGCGTTTAGCCGAGCAAAGCACGGAGCTTAAAACACTTGAAGAGCGCTACAATGAATGGTTTAGCGACTTTAAAGCCCAGTACAGTGAAGCAACGCACGAGCAGATCACAATTTTACTAACGTTAAGCAGTGAGCAAATTAAAGCCCATTTAACCCAGTTTGAGCAGCTTTCAGCTGCACTTACTGATGCAAATGCAGCGCTTAAACAGCAACAAAGTGCACATACAGATCACCAAAATACTAACAAGCCATCACAAAACCATACTGAACTCACCGAGCAATTAGCGGCATTAAATGCAAAGCAAACTGAGCAGCAAAACAACTTACTTATCACTAATACTGCCATAGAACAGCACAACCAAAATGCCAAAGCACTTGAGGGTAAGCAAACTGAGCTAGCCACCCTTAAAAAGCGAGTTGAACAATGGCACTTACTTAATAAAGTACTAGGCGATGCAACCGGTAAAACCATGCGTAACTTAGCGCAAACACAAACGCTAAAAATTTTACTGCATTACGCTAATAGCCACTTAAAAACCCTTAATAAACGCTACGAGCTTACAGCCATTGCGCAATCGCTCGATATTGCCATTATTGACCGCGACATGGCCGACGAACAACGTTCGGTTAATACGCTCTCTGGCGGTGAATCGTTTTTAGTATCACTAGCACTTGCATTAGGCCTTGCATCGCTTTCGTCAAACAAAGTGCAAATCAACTCTTTGTTTATTGACGAAGGGTTTGGTACGTTAGATAGCGAAACACTCAGCGTTGCTATGGACGCGCTCGATTCGTTGCAAGCACAGGGCCGCAAAGTAGGGGTTATATCGCATGTGAGCGAAATGAGCGAACGTGTAGCCACGCAAGTTCATGTAAATAAGCAAAGTGGTGGATACTCCACTATTGAAGTTTTATAAGCTGATTAAAGGAGTTAAAAATGCCGACATTTACAGGCGAGCAAGCAACACATTACGATAGTCGCATTACCCGCTTAGTACCTGGTTATGAGCTATTACACCAACTTACCAATGCACAACTACTCGCTACGTTAGCAGACAACGCGCATATTTTAGTAGTAGGAGCCGGTACAGGTAAAGAAATACTCGCCCTTGCCGCGCTTAACCCTACTTGGCAATTTACCGCGCAAGATACCTCAAGTGATATGCTCGCAATTGCTAAACAAGCGTTTGAAGAGCACGGCATAGCAAAGCGCGTTAACGTTATTGAAGGCGAGCTTGATAAGCTATCTACTAAGGCCGATTCGGCACTATGTCTACTCGTAATGCACTTTTTAAAAGACGACGGCAGCAAAAAGCAGCTACTCAAAAACATTAAAGCTAATTTAAATAAAGGCGCAAACTTATTTATTAGCGATTTAATGAAACCCGAAACCGACTTTGAGCGCGAAGCACAAATTACTGTGTGTGCCGATTTAGGCTTAAGTGACGCAGGGCAAGCCTACACAGCTCAAAATTTAGAAAGTGAGTTTTACCCACTTGATAGAATGCGCTTAAGTGAATTACTTAACGAGTGCAAATACGGCATCCCTAAGCTTTATTTTAAAGCGCTGGGATTTAGCGGATACGTTGTTAAATAGTCTTAACCTTAGCACCGACCTGGCTTCAGTCGGTGTTTTCCTTTGAACACATTCTTACATCTTCTAACAGGTACAAACAAAGCTCTCACAGTTTTATTACTAATTAGTGAATATGATTATACTCATAACCAACACAGAGAATAATCATGAAGAAAAGTTTAATTGCCCTTTTATTACTGTCTGGCTGTGCCTCTCAGGGCGTTGATCGCGATGACCAAGGTCATATCATTAAGCATTACTATGCTACGGTCGAATCAATTGAAAAGGTAAAGCTGTCATCAGAAATCGGAACCGGAATCATGGTTGGTGCAGGCATTGGTTTAGCCGAGGATTTAGATGGTAACACCGAAGACATGATCAGCGGTGCAATTGCCGGAGCATTGATTGGCGGGCTTTTTACGGCATTATTTGAAGGCGGTAACACAGCATATCAATACACACTTAACGATGTAGATAACGGCGAGTTTAATGTAATTCAAAAGAAAAAACTGCCGAAAAGTACTCGCTGTGTAAGAGTAAAAACAGGAAATAAAGTAAAGCTAGAAGCGGCTAATGACAGCTTTTGCCTAAATATAAATAACACCAAAAGCTAACCTAGCTTCAAGGCTCGTATTATTAATTACTTACAAAATGTTGCAATTAAACAAACCCATTAAAATTACTTTTTGGTGTGCTTTGGTATAAGCTCTTTAGCAGTATTTTTATCCATCAAGGAAGCACTATGAAGTTTGAACAGTTATTAAATAATTTTGATATGGGCGTGTGTGTTGAGCAACTTCAAAAAGAGTCGTTATTAGACCTGGCTTTACTTTTTGTCACTGTTGATGGTTCTATTGCTGACGAAGAGTTAAATGTAGTGAGTGCTTGGGCACAAAAAATTGAATGGAACTCAGCAATAGAAATAGACAATTACATAATAGAAATGACTAAAAAATGTGTTTCAGCGGTGCAAACAAACGAAATAGAGTCATTTATTCAACACCGTATGTCGCACATTATTGACCAACCAATGAGAGTGTTTGTTTTAGAGCTTCTTAAGCAAGTAATTGAAGCTGATGGCATAACCCACGAAAACGAACTTAAAGCATTGAAAATTGTTGAATCTATAGTGTAATTAAAATATTAAAAGCTCGGTTACTGAACGTTAAACAACCCAGAACCGGGGACTTTTAATCAAATTAAGTTTAACCAATCTCTTTAAGCGCAGATAGCGCCGCCTGCGCTTTATCGGTTTGTACAAAAATATGGTCGTGATAAAACGCAGCCACTACATTGGCGCTAATATTATGCTCGGTTAATTTGGCCGATACCGCAGCGGTTAAACCAACAGCCTCCAGACTTGAATGCACATTAAGGGTGATTAAATTATATTTACCTTCGTAAGTAATACCGGCTTTATCGGCGGTATCTGCATTTAAAATAAGGGTTAGGCCTTCTTCTTCAACGTAACTAGCAAGCGGGTTTAAATGAACGTAGTCAGCAAGGTCGCCTGCTAAACAGCAAAATATATATTCACCCTGTTTAAGCTCGGGGTTCATTGATTTTAATAACGTATTTAGCTCTAAAATTCCCACCATGCTGACTCCTTATATTTTTAATTAGCTGTTTTAAGCTTAGCTACAAGCTCGCTTAAACGGGCTATTTTAATATTACTTAACTGCCTGTAATCAAAGTACGGGCACACAATAATGTTATTCGTTGTATCAATTGCAAACTCATCATCTAGCCAATTAAATTGCGCATTAAGCTTACCTTGCTCTAATAAGTTTTTAGCATGGGTTCGCCCAGCAATAATATGCAGCTGGTTTTTATTAGTGCCGTTAATAATGGGGACACTAAATAGCAGCGCTGTTTTACTGTTTTTTTGCAGTAAAAATGTATCGCGATACGCTTGCCAGCTATCGGCTTGTTTAGCAAAGCTGTAATGCTCGCTGGGTAGCGCAAACAATACTTTAGCGTATACGTTAAACACTTTACGCCAGCCATTACCACAGTGCTGGTTTATGGTATTTATTTGCTCGTTTATTACAGGCTCAACACTTTGCAGGGTTTCAAAGTAGGGCATAGGCGGTGCTTTTGCCACATAAACGGCTACGCTAAAGGCTTGCTCACCTAGACCAATAGCTTGCTCACTCACACTAGCTCGCCTTTTTTTGCGCTAAAATACGGTCGAGGTTATTGGCAAAGTTTTGGCGGTCGGTTTGGCTAAGCGGTGGTGGCCCGCCACTCATTTCTACGCCGCTTGAGCGCATGGTATCCATAAAATCGCGCACGTTTAATAGCGAGCGAATATTCTCTGGCGTGTAAAGCTCACCACGCGGGTTAAGTGCTTGACCACCGTTATCTATAACTTCACTGGCTAGGGGTATGTCGCCAGTAATAACTAAATCGCCTTTTTCTACACGCTTTACTATTTCGTCATCGGCCACATCAAACCCGCTCGAAACCTGTACGCGGCTTATAAATTTTGAAGGCGGAATGCGCATTGCATGGTTAGCCACTAAAATGGTTGGTGTTTGCGTGCGCTCAGCGGCTCTAAAAAGTATTTCTTTTATTACCACAGGGCATGCGTCGGCATCTACCCATATTTTCATGCTTAAATCTTTTAATTGCTCTAGTATTTAGCTGATCCTATAGCAATTTATTTTAATCGGCTAGCAAACTTTATTTGGTTAAAGCCGTACAAACTGCATCACATTTAAAAAGGAGCTTTCATGAAGGCCATTACGACTATTTTACTTATTACAGGGTTATTTTTACTCACTGCCTGCACAAGTGCACCTGAGGGCATTACTCCGGTTAAAAACTTTGACCTTGAGCAATACAAAGGTAAGTGGTACGAAATCGCCCGCCTAGATCACTCATTTGAAGAGGGCATGGAGCAAGTAACCGCAACTTACACAGTAAACGACGACGGCACAGTAAAAGTGCTCAACAAAGGTTTCATAACTAAAGAGCAAAAGTGGGATGAAGCAGAAGGCTTAGCAAAATTTGTAGAAGGGACTGACACAGGCCATTTTAAAGTCTCGTTTTTTGGCCCATTTTATGGTGCTTACGTAATTTTTGAATTAGACCAAGACCACTACCAATATGCATTTATTACAAGTTATAACCGTGATTATTTATGGTTTTTATCACGTACACCTACCGTTAGTGACAAGCTTAAACAGCATTTTATAGCTAAAGCAAACAAACTAGGCTTTGCCACAGAACAAATTATTTGGGTTAAACAGTAGGCTATTTAGCTATGTAAAGGGGCTTTACAATTGTTGTGCTAATGATTGTTACAGCTGTAATAAAACGATCATCTTACTGTAAGGTAAGTTAAATATGTTCGGGCTATATTAGCTGCACTTGCAACGAGACATGCAAGTGTTGGACATACTGAATATCCCCCCTATTGTTGGCAAGCTTTATAGCTTGCCATTTTTTTTGCCTAAAATTAATGGCTTTCTTTGGATCAGATTTTTACTAACTAAAGTGAGTTTACTATCAATAATAGTCCTGATGAGCCAATCAGTAACATATTTAAAAAGCTAAATGGCTTAATCAAACTTTCTATAAAATTATAAAAAATCGTTATAATTAATACACTTAACCCCATAAAACCACAAAACAGTAAAGCTCCATATCCTTGCTGCGTAACAACACAGAACAATAAACTTAGTAAAATACTGATCCAAGCAACTATTAGCAGCAAATTACTTTGCAGCTTAGAGGGACGCGTTGTAAACACCGTTTTAAAATGCGCTGGTTTTGCCAAAGCAAAACCATTAAAAGCAAGCAAACAGAGGCTAAAGCTAAGTAAATCAATCATGCTTTTTGCCTCTTTTTATTATTGGTTAGGTTATTAGCTGTTTTTTTAGATGCGCTAGAAGCAGTACGTAATTTTTCGGTTTGTACTAAAAACAATATGCTAAACAGTAAAAATACCGCATCGAAAATAAACAAGGCCCATTGTTTATTAAGTAAGTAGCTCACTATATTGCCCTGTGTAGTGAGCGCATTTATTGCCGGTACACTCAAACACGCGAGGGCATTTATGGCAGCCATTACACGCCATAGCAGCCTATCGCGCTTTAAAAGTGCCATAAGGGCAACCACTAACCATGCTAAAAAGAACGCTGTAACTTCTTTTTCACCACGCCCTGCTAAGGTTGGACTAAGTAATCTATTGGCAATAAAAAAAGCGCAAGTAGCCAGTGGTAAACCCATAATAGTGGCAAGGTTTAAACCTTCGACTAACTGTAAGCCATATGAGACTTTACCCTTATTACGCTCGCGTATGCGTTTAGCCCACATTATGCAGCCAGAGCCAATCATTACGCAGCCTGCAATACCGCCAAGTACGTATAACCAGCGCAGTAAAGGCGTAGCAAAGCGCCCTGTATGCATAGAGTTAAGTGATTCATAAAGTGCTTTACTACTGCTAAGTTCGTCATCAGTCTGTGCAACTAATTCGCCAGTAGCGCCACTAAACAAAAGCCGCGGAGATTGATCGCGAAGCGCCTTTGCAGGGCTCACCAATACCGTTACTGTTGAAGCGGCCATATTCGGTTTACTAACCTGAACACGCGTAATATCTGCGCTAGGCCACTTAGTATAAACTTGATCCAAAATAGTGTTTATAGGGAGCAAATCTGCACTGCCTTGGGCGTTATTAGTCACGTTATTGCTAGGTGTTACATCGTTAAAAAAGCCACGCATACCCTTGTCGTAGGTCGTTAACGCAGGGTAGGGGAACAACATAAATATAAGCGTAATAATGCCTGTGTAGGTAATCATTAAATGAAACGGCAAAGCAAGTACCGAGCTTAAATTATGCGCATCTAACCAGCTACGAGTCCCTTTATTGCGCCTAAAAGTAAACATATCTTTAAATATGCGCTTATGAATAACCACGCCCGAAATTATTGCCAGCAGCATAAAAAAGCTGGCAAAACACACCACCCAACGCCCTGTTATGGCATCTAAATAATAAAGCTGATAGTGCAACCTATAAAAAAAGTTACCGCCTTTGGTTTCAACAAATGCGGGCAGCGCTTGCATAGTGTTTGGGTTTAATTGGGTATTTACAAACTGGCTGCGGCGCTGTCCTGGCTCTTTAGGTTTTGCATAGCCATATACTAAATACGGTATTCGCTCTTCGGGCAAGGTAATACGCCAACTAGGGGAGTTTGCAGCGTGCTGATTTAAGTAATCAAAGCCCTTTATAATTTGCTGCCTTTGCGCGGCCACTCTGTCGGTTTGAGCTTGCACATTGTGAATAGCAGGTTGATTCCGAAGATTTATTTCGTCTCTAAAAAAACTCGCTGTGCCTGCAAAAAATATTACATAAATAATCCAACAGGTAAGTAAGCCCACCCAGGTATGCAGCCAGGTCATCGACCTAAAAAAGCTGTCTTTCATAGCCAACCCTTCAGTAAAGCCAATACAGCAACAAAAAAACCGGTACTTAGTAAAATACTGATCCATGCAGTTTTTAACGACTTAACCGAAAACGCATAAATAAACACACCGGCGTAAATTAAAATACTGATAGACACACACAGTAATACGGCATCTTGCTTAGGAATGGGCAGTAGCACACTTAATAATGAAATACACGCTGAGGTAAACGCATAGCCACCCACTATGGCAATAATAAAACGCAAAAATACTAGCACTCTATAGCTTTGGGCCACCTTTAAAAGCGCAGCTAGGTTAGTTTTTGTAAAAGGTGCTATGTGCAGAGGTGCCTGCATAGTTAACAAATCCCTTATTCAAATACGAGGATAAAAATAAGGGGTTATTATAAAGCTTACAAATACAAAAGATAGTGATTCTCATTTGTATATTATAGATAATTTTACATTAGTGGCTAGCATGTTGGTAAAATACTGATCTCTGCCGTTTTAGGGTTATTGCTTAGCTAATAACGAAGGTTTACAGTGGTCAATACTGGCAAGCCAAAGAGTAAATTTAAAATGAGCAACCACGAAAAACTAAATTATGTAGAGTTACCCGCGTGCGATTTAACAGCCACAAAAAGCTTTTTTACTAACGTGTTTAACTGGCAATTTACCGACTACGGCCCAGAGTATACGGCGTTTAGCGGCCAAGGACTTGATGGTGGCTTTTTTAAAGCACCGCTTAAATCACTTACTCAACATGGAGCCGCACTGCTGGTGTTTTACAGTAACGACATTCACGCAACCTATAAAAAAGTAGCGCAATATGGCGGCAAAATAGTAAAACCTATTTTTGAGTTCCCCGGTGGTTGCCGCTTTCATTTTACCGAGCCTAGTGGTAACGAATTTGCCGTATGGTCAGAAAAACAATAAATATATCAAGTGATTAGTTGTTATTTTTAGATGAGATCACGATTTTACCAACTAATAGCTAGTTTGAGTAAAATAAACCGATTTTTTACCAACTCATTAGGTCTAAATGGCCATTTAGAACAAAATTTAAGCATTTAAGGCCAAATTTATATGGTTCCCATCAATTTAATTGAGCAAGTTAGTAAATGCGTGATCTGTGAACCTCATTTACCGTTAGGTGCTCGCCCCGTTATACAATTTAATGCCAATGCGCGTATTTTAATTGCCGGCCAAGCACCGGGCATAAAAGTACACGAAACTGGCAAGCCCTTTAACGATGCTAGCGGAAACCGCCTACGCGAATGGCTTGGGCTAAGTGTTGATGAGTTTTATGACCCGCAAACAATAGCTATTTTACCTATGGGCTTTTGCTACCCAGGTAAAGGTAAGTCGGGCGACTTACCTCCGCGTAAAGAATGTGCACCCGCATGGAGAGCGCAATTACTGGCCGCTTTGCCAAATTTAGAGCTTACAATCGTGCTCGGTAAATACGCGCAGGCTTATCATTTACCGCATACTAAAAACAGGCCCTTAACCGAGTTAGTAAAATCGTGGCGTGAGTATTGGCCGGAGCATTTGGTGCTACCACACCCAAGCCCACGCAATAATATTTGGCTTAAAAAGAACCCATGGTTTGCAGAAGATGTACTGCCAGAACTTGCTGAGCGTGTTGCTAAAATATTAAACAAAGAGCCACAATGAATAGCTATAAATCAAACGGTTATATGCTTGTAAAGGGGCTTTACAGCGCCAACGAGCTAAATGTACGTCTTGCAAAACATAATAAACGGCCAAGCGATAACTTAACTACAGGTAAAACAATTAAGCTTAATGCGGGTGACTTACTGCTATTTTCAGCCAATATGATTCACCGAGGCTTATACGGCAAAAGCCGTTTAGCACTGGATATTATTTTTTGCGAAAATGCACCACAGCTTACCGCCTTTATCAATGCAGCAAACACTCCAAACTCGGCAATCGCTAATAAAACCGCTAATCCACAAGTATTTTTTAACCCACTTTAAACCCGCTATAACCCCATTTAACACAACACTTTTTCGCTTAACTATAAATATTACTAATAGTTTTGAATAAATAAACATCACTGTTATTTATTTTAAGACTCGTCAGTATGAAATAGACGCAAAATTATCCAATAAAAATAACCTCTATAATGGAGTTGCAGCTATGACAACTGAACACACACAATCACACACACGTTTAAAGCCTGCTTTATTAAAGCAAAAAGCACTGACTTTATTTACGCTCAGCGCATTAAGTGTGGGTATGGCACAAGCCGCCGAGAATAAAGTGAATAAAAGTGAGCTTGAAACCATTACCGTCACTTCGCAAAAGCGGGTGCAATCACTGCAAGATATTCCTACCTCTATTCAAGCGCTTTCTGGCGATTACCTCGAGCAAAACAGTGTTGACGATTTACTCGCCCTAAGCGAAAACCTACCTAACGTGCATATAACCGAAACCTCAAGCAGCAAACGTATTTTTGTACGCGGTATAGGCTCGGGTACTAACTCAGGCTTTGAGCAATCGGTTGCTATGTATAAAGATGGCGTGTATTTAGGGCGCGGGCATCAGGCTAAATTTCCATTTTTAGATATGCAGCGCCTTGAACTTATAAAAGGCCCGCAGTCGGTTATGTTTGGTAAAAACGCCACAGCAGGTGCCTTTAGTATGATCTCAAATTCGCCAACCGATGTACTTGAAGGCAACGTATCGGCAGAGTTTGGTTCTGATAACGAAAAGCGCTTTACAGGCGTTATAAATATTCCTATTAACGATGATTTAGCCATACGTATTGCCGCGTTTGACCACTCTGTTGATGGCTTTTTATATAACCAAGCGCGCCAAAGCGACGAGCAATCTAACGACTCATCAGGTGCGCGTTTATCAATAGATTGGCAAATAAACGATGATATAAACGTATTGTTTAAGTGGGAACACGGTGAGTTTGAATCGCATGGCTCGCGCTACCAATACATTATTGATACTCCCAACCGCGACTTACAAATAGCAAGCGATCCAACAAATCCGGGTAACGTGGGCTATCGCTCACTTTTACTAAGCGACAACTCAGGCCTTGATTACACAAGTTTGGTATCGGGCGATGGGCACCCAGGTGGGCTTAATGAGCAAAGTAAAACCACGCTTGATAACGCATCACTTAAATTAACCTATAACCATGGCGAATACGAATTTGCCTCTGTAACCACGTATAGCGAGTACGATTGGGATTCAACTTTTGATGCCGACTTTTCAGAAGTTCCGCTTATAAAACAAGACTACTTAGAAACCTATAACCAGTTTACGCAAGAGTTTAGAGTAAGCTCGCCAACAGGGCGCACGCTTGAATACGTAGCGGGCATTTTTTACATGAGCAGCGAACTGAAACACCCAAACGATATTTTATTTGGCGCATCGTTACTTATTCCTGATTTAGTGGGTACATCATTGGGCGTAAATGCGCTGTTTGATCAAGACCAACAAAGCTACTCAGCATTTACCGCCCTTACGTGGAATGTAAACGCGCAATGGCGCGCTAATTTTGGCTTGCGTTATCAAAAAGAAGAAAAAGAAGTAAGCAGCGTACAAAGTGTGTATAGCGTATTTGAGCCAAACACACCGCAAGCAGTACAACAATTTGCCAATGCCGCTGCGCCCACTATTGCAGGGCAGCTCTCAGGCGCGGGGGTACATAACCTTAACGCTAAGCGTGATGAATCGCACTTATCACCCAATATTAGTGTGCAATATTTAGGGTTTAACAACACCATGTTATTTGCAAGCGCTGGCATAGGCTACAAAGCCGGTGGTTTTGATGGCTCTGGCTTAAATGGCTCGCAAGGTAATACGGTTGATGAAAATTCAGGCTTTGAGTTTGACGACGAAAAAGCCACTAATTTTGAATTTGGTATTAAAGCCGAGCCAATTAAAAATACTCTACAAGTAAACGCTACACTGTTTTACACCCTGTACGATGACCTACAAGTATCTGAATTTAATGGTAATGCATTTGTAGTTAAAAATGCTGCCGAAACCAAAGTAAAAGGGATTGAGCTCGATTCGCGCTGGGCAATAAATCAAAGTTGGCAGCTATCGGCAAACCTTGCTGTGCTTGATTTTGAATACGAGCAATACGCCAGTGCCTCGCCAACAGTTATGCAAAGCGAACTACTTGGCCAAGCATTCCAAGATTTAACCGGGCAAACGGGCGCGTTTGCTCCCGATTACTCAGGCAATATAGCGATTGATTACAATACCGAGGTATTTTCTAATTTAACTTTAAGTAGCAATTTAGCGCTTAACTTTAGTGACGATTACTTTTTAGAGCAAGATCTTGACCCAATAGCCAAGCAAAGCGCTTTTGAAAAGCTAAATTTACGCATAGAACTAGGCAGCAGTGAAGGAGATTGGTCGGTGGCGTTATTGGCTAAAAACCTAACCGATAAGCAAACTTTTTCGCAGGCCAACGATGTGCCGGTAATTAGCTACGCACACCGTTTTTTATCAGAGCGTGGGCGTAGTTATCACGCACAATTTAATTATCGCTTTTAAGTTTGTCAGCAGGGATAAGTTGCTGGGCTAAACCTAGCAGCTTTTCTCGCATCCAACTATTTACTAAATCGTCGTCGGCTTGTTCGTGCCAATACATGTGGACGGGCATTAACGGCACATCAAACGGCAAGCTAGTTACATGCACAGGCATTTGCTCTTTTAATACCTGCGCGTATGCGTTTGGCATGGTCATTATCATGTCGCTTTGGCTAATCACTTTAGTCGCCGCAAAATAATGTTCACATTTAAGCACTACATTACGGGCAAGTGCATGCTTTGCCAGCGCCATATCAATAATATCTACCTGCGCACCTTTTAACGACACCAACGCATGCGATGCCTTTGCGTAACTTTGTACGGTTAAGTCATTTAATATGGGATGACCGTGCCTACAAATTAGCGAAAAATGCTCATTACAAATAAATGAATTTTTTATGTGGTTGCTCGTTGGGGTAAGCACATCAATGACTATGTCTAGCTCTTGGTTTTCGAGTGATTTTTCCATATCAACATGCGAAACCTGTCGGCTGTTAATTGTAATATTAGGAGTGTTTGTAAGTAGGTCGCTCATTAGTGGCGGAAAAAATATCGATTCTAAAATATCTCTAAAGCCAAATTTAATTTCCCGCTTAAAGGCAGCTATATCAAAAAGCCGCTCGTTGTTCATGGTTGCCTCTAATACCTGCACCGACTCAATCACTTGGGCTATTATTTTTTGGCAAAAAGGCGAGGGCACCATACGCCGACCATGGCGAATAAATAAGGGGTCGTCAAACTTATCTCTTAGGCGCGAAAGCGCATGGCTAACTGCTGGTTGCGTTAAATGCAGCTTATCTGCAGCACTGGTAATGCTCCCCTCTTGGTATACCGTTTTAAGTATTACAAACAGGTTTAAATCTATCTTTCCATGCATAGCATTTATGTTTAACCATTAATTAACATCACTTCTATTTATCTTAAGCGAGACTAAACTAAAGTCAATAGACTTTAATTTAGGATTATTATGAGCAATACACTAGAGCAGCAAGCCGCAAAAATGACCATAGGCAGCGATAAATTTAAACTTATTATGCCGCCTAAATTTAACACCCTAAACGAGCAACGCACCTACGAAAAACAGCGCCTAGCCGCGGGCTTTAGAGTATTTGCTATGTACGGTTTTGATGAAGGGCTTGCGGGGCACATAACACTTCGCGACTGCATAGAGCCCGATACATTTTGGGTAAACCCCGTAGGTATGCACTTTGCGCATATTAAAGCGTCAGATCTTATTCGGGTTGATCATAAAGGTAATATTATTGAAGGCAGCACACCGATTAATAATGCGGCGTTTGCTATACATTCACGTATACATATGGCGCGCCCCGACGTAAACGCAGTAGCCCATGCGCATACACGTTATGGCCGTGCGTTTTCAGCACTAGGTGAGTTACTTAAACCAATTTCGCAAGATGCTTGCGTATTTTACGAAAACCACAGTGTATTTGATGTATTTAGCGGCGTAGTAGCCGACAGCGAAGAGGGCGACATGATAGCTAAATCGCTGGCTGATCACTGCGCTGTTATTTTGCAAAACCATGGTTTACTTACCGCTGGTTGGTCGGTTGATGCCTCAGTTGCCAACTTTGTATTGCTAGATAGCTGCTGCCAAAGCCAGTTATTAGCACAAGCCGCAGGCGAGCCTAAGCTTATCTCACACGAGGTAGCACTACATACAAAACAAGCCAATGGCTCAGAGCTGGTTACATGGGGGAACTTTCAGCCCATGTATCAGGTCGTTGCTGCACAAGATAACAGCTTTTTAGATTAAAAAATGGCAATAACTTAGTTTTTGATAGACTAAATTTTACGCGGTAATGGCCCACCCCCCCAAAGCCGCATTAAACACCATGCACTCACACGCAAACACACATTATAAAAATACGTTGAGAGTTTTATGACTATAACAACAATTAAAAACCACGCCGATGTTGGCAATTTAAACCTTGCTGAAATATCACCAGCGCAACTTCCTCGCTCTACTTATCATGCCATTTTACAATCGGCCCAAAACTTTGGTGATACAACCGCTATTGAATACATTTTAGATGGCGACTGTATTAGCGAAGCGCAAATTCCGTTTGCAAAAAAGCTTATTCACCGCATTTTAATGACCTTTAAAGGCAAAAGCTTTGCTAATCCGCACCGTAAAATGAGTTACAAAGCGCTCGCAAAAAACGTAACAGGGCTTGGCAATGCATTGCACTCGTTGGGTATTACTAAAACCGAGGTAACCTCGCTGGTGTTACCTAACTTTCCAGAAACCTATGTATCGCTTTGGGCAGCAGAGGCCGCAGGCATTGCAAACCCCATAAACCCCTTGCTTGATGAGTCCATAATGAAAGAAATTATGATCTCAGCCAATACCAAAGTAATTATTGCCCTAGGCCCAGTGCCTGGTAGCGATATTTGGCAAAAAGTAATGGCAATTAAAGAGCATATACCCGGCCTAAAAGCGGTTATTAGCTTATTTGGTGACGACATAGCGTGCTCGAAAAATAATAAAGTACCCGTGTATGGGTTTAAAAAGTTACTGGCTGCGCAAAATACGCAAGCAGCTAATTTTACTTTGCCTGAGCAAAGCGATGTGTGCGCGTATTTTCATACGGGTGGTACCACCGGCCTACCAAAACTTGCAAAGCACTTGCACTTAAACCAGCTCACCAATGCAGGGCAGGTTAATTTACTTTCGCCAGTAAACGCAGGCGATACCATGCTAGTAGGCTTACCTATATTTCATGTAAATGCGGCGGTAGCCACGGGCATAGCCTCAGTTATGAAAGGCTGTAAAATTTTACTCGCAAGCCCATCTGGCTTTAGGGGTAAAAACATCATTCAAAACTTGCTCACCCTAATTAATAATTACGATGTAGCCGTTATGACCGCCGTACCTACGGTTTACGCTGCTATGGTTGAACAAATTACTTCGCAAAAAATTACTGTACCACCGCTTAAAATGAAGTTTGCCATTTGTGGGGCTGCGCCGCTTTCATCAGATTTACAAGCCCTGTTTACTAAACTCACCAATACCCCACTGGTAGAGGGTTATGGCTCAACTGAGGGCAGCTCGGTAAGTACGTTAATGCCTGTAAATCCAATTAATAAAGAGGCTTCTGTAGGACTACCAATACCGGGGATTACGCTTAAAATTGCCGATATAAACGAGCAAGGCACGCTTGTTAAAATGTGCGATACACTCGATGTTGGCGAAATAATAATAACCGGTAATAACGTATTTCCGGGTTACGTAGAAGATGCGCATAACCAAGGCGCATGGGTAGTTGATGAAAACGGCCAACAATATTTTAGAACAGGGGATTTAGGAAAAATAGATGAGAGCGGGTATGTATCGTTATGCGGTAGGCAAAAAGAGCTAATAATACGCGGCGGGCACAATATAGACCCCAAAATGATAGAAGATGCCGCAACCAGCCACCCCGATGTAACACTTGCAGCCGCCGTGCCACGCCCAGACAGCTACGCAGGCGAAGTGCCGGTACTTTACGTCATGCTAAGCCTACAGAGCACGCTTAAACTTGATGATCTCACCACATATGTTAGCGCCAACATACCTGAGCGAGCAGCAATACCAAAAGCTATTTATATAATTGACGAAATACCGCTTACTGCTGTAGGTAAAATTTATAAACCCGAACTGGTTTGCCTAGAAATAAAACAAACCATTACAGAGGCAATTAACGCGCATTTAAAAAACAAAGCCGTGCAAATAAACGTATTTGCTGATAAAAAGTTAGGCATAAAAGCAAATATTTTTGTGAATGAAAACGAAATAAACGAGTTACAGCCTCAAATAAAGGCGCTGTTAACCCCGTTTTCATTTAACTATGAAGTACTCGCTATAAAAACAATAACTAACGAGGTCGCCTAATTTGAATGCATCTTTTTTAACAGAAATAATATTACCCCTAGCCTTAGCGCTCATTATGTTTGGTATGGGTTTAGGCCTTACAACTACTGACTTTACAAGACTTTTTAAAAAGCCCATAGCAATTGCTATGGGCTTGGTAGGCCAAATTATCGCCATGCCGCTACTGGCTTTAGGTTTATGCTATTTACTTAATTTACCCACACCAATTGCAATAGGGTTAATGATTTTAGCCGCATGCCCTGGCGGTACTATGTCAAACGTAGTGAGCCAGCTAGCAAAGGCTAATTTAGCGCTTTCGGTAAGCTTAACCGCTGCCTCAACTGCTATTAGCATTATTACCACACCGTTTATTATTGGCTTTGCCATGCACCAATTTGCGCCGCAAGACGATGCCAGCTTTTCAATATTAACTACATCACTTGGGCTATTTGTAATCACCTTAGTGCCTGTAACCATAGGTATAAGCCTGCGCCATTTTAAAAGCGAATTTGCGATTAAAAGCGAGCCGTTTTTTAGGCGTTTTTCGTTATTTTTTATGCTCGCCATGATAGCCGCGCTAGTAATAAAAGAACGCGCCTTACTGGCAAGCTCGTTTAACGATGTGTTTTGGGCGTGTATAGCACTTAATATTGGTTCAATGATCATTGGCTTGCTAATAGCAAAGCTTTCAAAACTATCTTTAACTGATTCGCTAACACTTGGCATTGAAGTAGGGATTCAAAATGCATCGCTGGCTATTTTAATTGCTATAAGCTTTTTAAATAAGCCTGAGTATGCCGTAACTGGTGGTGTATATGGCCTTGCCATGTTTATTGGGCCACTGTTATTAATTGCTGGGCTTAAGTTTAAAAACAAACGCCTTGTAAACGCTTAAAAAATAATGCGAAGCGCCAAATTTTAGTTCACTAAGTTTGGCGCTTTTTTTTATAGCTATTAACGTTTAAAAATATGCTGCACTTGCCCACGTAACCATACTAAAGCGTCGTCTTTATCAGTACTTTGATGCCAGTATAAATGCTGATAAATAGCAGGCATAGTGGTGGGCACAGGCCTTGCTATTAGTGTGTCATCCAGCAATTGACTTGCAACCATTGAAGGCAAGGTAAGTAAAAAAGGCGCGTCTTTTATTACCTCTTTCGCGGCAAAATAATTTTGACAACGTATAGCTACCTGCCTATTAAAACTCAATTGCAACAACGCAATATCTTCAATAACAGTACCTGTTGCCCGGTTAGATACCGCCACATGCTTAGCCGCTAAATAATTGTCTATATTGAGTTGGTTTTTAAGCGGGTGGTTTTTTTTCATGAGTACACAAAAGTGATCACTTGAAAGAACAGCATGGCTAATGGGCGCTTTTATTGGCCGTGCTACATCAATTGCCATATCTATTTGATGATTAGCTAATTGCTTATGCATATCTTCACGGCTTAATTTTACGCTCGCTAAGCTTGCATTGGGAGCATGTTTTGCCAGTGCAAGTTGCAATTTAGGCAAAACAATAGGCTCTATTGCATCGTGCAGAGCTATTTTAAAGGTTTGCGCAGTGGTCGCTAAATTAAAGTCACCGCAGGCTTGTAGCACTTGGCGTAATTTTTCGAGTAAATCTATTAGCTCGGGTGCCATACGTTGGCACGCAGGGGTGGGCAGCATTAATTGCCCTTGGCGCTCAAATAACGGATCGTTTAATACAGTGCGCAAACGTTTTATAGCATGGCTAACTGCTGAGGGCGTTATGTACAGCACCTTTGCGGTTTCGCTCATGTTTTTTTCACGGTATAGGCATTCAAATATTTTAAGTAAATTTAAATCTAACTGTTGAATATTTTTAGCTTCTATCATTATTACCCGCCCATACTATGAATGTAATTCACACTTAACTGGTAATATATTTCATTTAATTCATTGGGGCGAATGTTTTATGCTGGGTTAACTAAAAAATAAACAGGCAACCCTAATGAACTTTGAGCCAAGCCAAAAAAGCCAAGACTACCTAAAGCGTGTAACTGCCTTTATGGATGAACACGTATTGCCTATTGAACAAGCAGTAGTTGCGCATAACCATGCTAAAAATAATTCAAACGATTGGACCACTTGGCAACTAAGTGAGCACATTGAGCCATTAAAAGCGAAAGCAAAAGCCGCTGGCCTGTGGAACTTATTTTTACCCGATGCAGAACTAGCACAAGGTTTAACCTGCTTAGAATACGCCCCTATTGCAGAGCAAATGGGTAAATGCTTATTTGCATCAGAAATATTTAATTGTAATGCCCCCGACACCGGCAATATGGAAGTGCTTTATCACTTTGCAAACGATGAGCAAAAACAGCAATGGTTAACCCCATTATTAAATGGCGATGTTCGCTCAGTATTTGCTATGACCGAGCCCGATGTCGCTTCATCAGATGCGACAAACATGCAAGCAACCATAGATGTTGATGGCGACGAGCTTATTTTAAATGGCAAAAAATGGTGGACCACCGGCCTTGGTCATCCTAATGCACAAGTGGCTATTTTTATGGGGCTTTCCAATCCCGAAAACGATAAACACAGCCAGCATTCAATGGTACTTGTGCCGCTAAACACACCCGGTGTAAACATTAAGCGTATGCTAAGTGCCTGTGGCGATTTTGATGCCCCCTACGGCCACGGCGAAATGGAATTTAATAACGTACGCGTACCAAAGAAAAACCTTATTTTAGGGTTAGGCAAAGGCTTTGCCATTGCACAGGGGCGCTTAGGGCCTGGGCGAATTCATCATTGTATGCGCGCAATTGGCGCAGCAGAGCGCTGTTTAGAGCTCATGATTAAACGAGGCCTGTCGCGCAGCGCTTTTGGTAAACCCTTACTTAAATTAGGCGGTAATTTAGAACGTGTAGCGCAAGCGCGTATGGCAATAGATCAAGCCCGCTTATTAACGCTGCACGCGGCATGGAAAATAGACACTCAAGGCGTTAAACATGCCATGACCGAAATATCGAGCATAAAAGTAGTCGTGCCTAATATGCTGCAAATGGTCTCAGATATGGCAATACAAGTGTTTGGTGGCGCTGGGGTGTCGAGCGACTTTCCTATTGCCTCGTTTAATGCAATGGGGCGTATTTTACGCCTTGCAGATGGCCCAGACGAAGTACACATGGGCATGGTTTCGCGCCTCGAACTTAACAAATACCGCTAAGGCAACACCATGAAAACACGACTAATAATAACAGGTGGAGCCACAGGACTGGGTAAAGCGTTAGCCCTGAGTTACGCAAGTAATTTGGGCGCTAACTTACAAATTTGTATTGCCGATATAAACGCCGAGCGTGCAGCCATAACCATTAGTGAGCTGCAAGCACTAAAAGCCGATGCTTTTTTTTACGCCTGCGATGTAACCAAGCAAGCAGATGTAAAGGGGCTTTACGATATTATCCAAACCAAGTGGCAGGGCGTAGATATTGTTATTAATAATGCAGGCGTAGCCACGGGTGGCTCGCTTGAGGGCGAATCGCTTGAGCAATGGCGGTGGATTATGGATATTAATTTGCTCTCTATGGTGCGGGTGTGCCAAACGTTTTACCCCGTATTTAAGCAACAAGGCGGTGGCTACTTTATTAATATAGCCTCACAAGCAGGGCTTACCCCTATTCCGTTTATGAGCAGTTATAACGCCGTAAAAGCAGCGGTTATTGGCTTTAGCGAAACCCTAAAGCTTGAACTCGCCCACGATAATATAGATGTAAGCGTAGTGTGCCCAAGCTTTTTTAAAACCAATCTTGATGAATCAATGCGCACTAGCGAGCCGGCCATGAAAACCATGCTTAACCGTGCCTTTGAGCGCTCTCCCATAAACGCAGAGCAAGTTGCCGATATTATTTATACGCAGTCACTTAAACGCCCATTTTTAATTTTGACCCATAAATTAGGTAAACAGGCCTTTTTAATGAAAAAACTACTCCCCGTTGAGTGGTACATTAAAAGCATGCTGAAAAAAACACGCTCTATGCAACGTTTAAAATCAAAATAATAAAGGCTAGCAATGAACACACAATTATTAGATCAAGCCAAAAACGTACGCCAAGGCGAAGAGCTCGACACACAAAAAGTAGATGCCTGGCTTAAGCAACACATTACACAATTAACTGGCGAGCCAAGTGTTACTCAATACGCAGGGGGGGCATCAAACTGGACCTACTGCTTAGAATACCCAGAGCAATCGCTTATTTTACGCCGTGCGCCCAAAGGCACCAAAGCCAAAGGCGCACACGATATGGGCCGCGAGTTTAAACTTCAGCAGGCACTAAAACCAGTTTACGGCTATGTGCCAAATATGGAGGCGTTTTGCGACGATGAAAACATACTCGGCACCGATTTTTACGTTATGGAAAAGCTTACGGGGATAATTCCGCGTAAAAATTTACCACGCGGATTAACCCCCACGCCCGAGCGCACTAAAAAGCTGTGCGAAAACGTACTCGACTGCCTAGTAGAATTACACAAAGTAGATTACAAACAGGCCAATTTAAGTCATTTAGGCAAAGGCGAAGGCTACACCCAGCGCCAAATTAGCGGCTGGAGCGAGCGCTTTACTAAAGCCAAAACTTGGAATGTACCCAGCGGTAAAAAAGTCATTAAGTGGCTTGAAAACAACATGCCAAGTAACGAGCGTATTTGTATAACACATAACGATTTTAGGTTTGATAACGTTGTGCTTGATGCAAACGACTACACCAACGTATTGGGTATTTTAGATTGGGAACTTGCCACCCTTGGCGACCCATTGATGGATTTGGGCAATACATTGGCTTACTGGGTAGAGCCAGGAGATGACTTTTTAGCCCAAGCCACGCGCCGTCAACCCACTCACTTAGAGGGTATGCTAACGCGCAAAGAAGTAGTGGCCTACTACTGTAAAAAAATGAATATAACCGTAGATGACTTTACCTTTTACGAAGTGTACGGGCTATTTAGGCTTGCCGGCATTGTGCAGCAAATTTATTACCGCTATCACCATGGGCAAACTAAAAACCCCGCCTTTAAACACTTTTGGGTGTTTGTACATTACCTTTTATGGCGCTGTAAAAAAGCCATTAATAACCAAGGTAAAGTCTAATGTGTATTTTATATTTAGTACGCCATGGGCAGGCCAGTTTTTCGGCTGATAATTACGATACGCTCTCAAGAAAAGGGCAACAGCAAGCCACACTACTGGCTGAATATTTAGCTCAAAAGCAGCTAACACCCGATGCTGTATTTGCAGGCACTATGCTGCGCCATAATCAAACCGCAGAGCTTAGTTTAGCAAGTGCTAATAATACGCCTGTGGTAATAAACGATGCGCGATTAAACGAATACGATCACGAGCATATTTTAGCCGTTTATAACCCACAGCTTGCCACCCCAAGCCAAGTTCGGGCGGTACTTAGCAAGCAAGCCGAGCCTATGGAATACTTTAAAACGGTATTTATTAGCGCCATACAGCAATGGGTACTCAATCCCGACAGCACTCAATATAACGAAAGCTTTAATGCATTTACTGCGCGTGTACTGGGCGCATTTGAACAAATAGCCAATGAAAACCACGGTAAAAAAGTACTTATTTACACCTCTGGCGGGCCTATTAGCATTATAACCAGCCATTTAATGGGGCTAAAGCTCGAGCGCTTTATTGATATTAATTGGAGCTTAGTAAACGCAGGCGTAACCAAAGTAGTGGCGCGCGGCAAAGGAAAAAATCAAAAATTAACGATAAGTAGTTTAAACGAGCATCACTTTTTAGAATGCCACCTACAACAAAAATTAATTACATACACCTAAGGATCTAATTATGCGCAAAAACATACTAATAACAGGTGCAAGTTCAGGCTTAGGCAAAGGCATGGCAAAGGAGTTTGCAAAACAAGGTTGTAATCTTGCTTTATGTGCTCGGCGCTTTGAGCTGTTAGAGCAGCTAAAAAGTGAGCTTGAACAAATAAACCCAAATATAACCATTAGCATAAAAGTGCTTGATGTTAACGATCACGAACAAGTATTTAGCGTATTTAATGCCTTTAAAGAAGAGCTAAACGGCCTTGATAGAGTAATTATAAATGCAGGGATGGGCAAGGGTTCTTCTATTGGTACGGGTTACTTTAATGCCAATAAACAAACCGCACAAACTAACTTTGTGGCCGCACTTGCGCAAGCTGAAGCCGCAATGGAAATTTTTAGAGCGCAAAACCATGGTCATTTAGTGACTATTTCATCTATTAGTGCTGTACGTGGTTTTAGGCGCGCCATGACCGTTTACGCTGCCACTAAAGCGGCTATTACCTCATTAAGTGAGGGCATACGCATAGATGTAATGCACACGCCTATAAAAGTAAGCTGTGTACATCCAGGTTTTATAAGAAGCGAAATAAACGAAAAAGTAAAAACAGTGCCGTTTATTGTTGATACCGAAACTGGCTGCAAAGCACTGGTAAAAGCAATAAATAAAGAAAAAGCCAACAGCTTTGTGCCAAGCTGGCCGTGGGCATTCCTGCATTGGATTTTACGCATAGCACCGCTGAGTACAATTCGTAAAATGTCTTGAGTGTTATAAATTTTAGGTATTAAAAAAGGTGGCAAATGCCACCTTTTTTAATTGTTTAATACTTATAAAAGTGCAAACAACTTTTTAAGCTGTGGCATGTATTCACTTACTAATGCTAAATTACTTTCGCTAACAAGTGACTCGGTTGTATCAGCAGCGCTTGACGCATTACCTAACGAACCCATTAACGATGTAGCGCCTTTATCTTTAGCGCTTTTCATGCTTTGAAAACCACCCATTAATTTGTTTGCTGTTTCTTTATTTTCATCAGACAAACCCGATTTAAGGTTTTCTATGTATGCCATAGACACTTCAGAACCCACGGTAATTAACTGCTCAGGCGTAAAGCCATAGCGAGTTGTTACGCTCGCAAAGCTTTTATACAGTGATTGCTCTTTAATCATATTGAGGGCTGTATTTGCAAGCGCGCCTTGCTCTGCTGTAGTTTGATCTGCGGTTGCACCTAGCATGCTGCCTAAGTCTACGTTTTTTAACGCGTCTTGAGAGCTCGCCCAGCTTGTTACAGCAGGTAAGGCTTTCATGTAGCTTTGTAAATCACCTTCGGTGATATCTTTAGCAAAACCAGAAAAGCTCATTGCTAACAAGCTCAGTGATACAAGTAATTTTTTCATGCAGGTACTTCCTATTATCGAAAATCGATTATTATATTAGGCCCGTATAAGGGCTGCGCAATTAAAAACTAAATAATTGCCTATGCCAATCTAAATTTATTTATTGGCGTAAATGCTTACTCAACTTTGCATTAACCGCCTATTTAGCTTATTCACCCTAAGTCAATGTACAAATGGTACAATGCATTTTTAACAACGGAAACTGAATGCAATGTTAACAATTTCAAATACAGTCACTATTGATGAGTGGGAATTAGAGCTCACCGCTATTCGTTCTCAAGGTGCCGGTGGCCAAAACGTTAACAAAGTCGCCAGCGCTATTCATTTACGTTTTGATATTAATCGCTCTAAATTACCAGACTTTTATAAAGAACGTTTACTTGCTTTAAACGATTCGAGGATCACTAAAGAGGGCGTTCTCATCATTAAAGCACAAAGCCACCGTACCCAAGAGCTTAACCGCGAAGACGCGTTAAAACGCTTAAAAGATCTCATATTAAGCGCTACCAAGGTCAATAAAGCCCGCCGTGCAACTAAACCAAGCCGTAATTCGCAGCGTAAACGCATGGATAAAAAAACTAAACACGGCCAAACAAAAGCATTGCGCGGTAATATTAAGTTTTAGCAATAAACCTAAATGGATGCGCCTAACTATATCAGTGCAAGGCGCATTACATATTAAAAGTTAAGTAGGTTAGCAGGAGAGTATTGGTCGGTTAGAATTTTGGTATTTTTAGGCCAATCTTGCTCATCTTGTGTGTACTGCATGTAATTGCTTATGGCGTTTATATCTACATCATATTTTTTAAGCTTGGGCCCAAGCGCTTTAACACGTTCGTTAAGTTGAGCCTTAGTTGGCATAGCTTTAAAACCCGCTAAAATAATACGGTTGCTTCGATTAGCGCGGCTTACGTTAATAAAATCGCCAAACACGCTATGGTAAGTTGCCGACTCGTGCTCGTATAGTTTACTACTCGAAAATGTATTCGCAGCAACTACGCCGCCATCAGCCAACACACCTTTAACCTCTTCAAAAAACTCTTTGGTTAACAGGTGCTCAGGAATGTAGTCACCGTTAAACGCATCAAGAATGATCCAATCGTACTTTTTCTTTTTAATAGCCGCGCGTTTAATAAAAATACGGCCATCTTGAACACTAGATGTCACTTTATCGTTTTCAATAAAGCTAAAGTAGTCGCGAGCCACACTCAATACAGCGGGGTCTATTTCTACATTGTGTATTTTAGCCGCAGGGTATAACTCATGAATAACATTCGACAATGTGCCTCCCCCAAGCCCAATAATTAATACATTTTTAGGGTTTTCGGTTACTAATAAACTCGCAAAAGTAAGCTTTGTGTAGTTGAAAACGAGCTTGTCGGGGTCGTTTTTGTACATGCAACTTTGACTTGTTTGGCTACTTTTAGTGTTAAATTTTAAGCAGCGTAAATCGCGAGTTTCATCAACAATAATATTGCGATATAAAGAGCGCTCTTCGTGAATAACATTAGCTAAAGCAGCGCCTGAAAACACACTAAGTGCTAAAAATACATATTTAAGCATGCGCAAGCTCCTTATTATTAGCAACACTGTTTACAGCAATTGCAACAACACCTAGCACACCCAACGTAGTAGCAAAGGCACTAATAATGGTGTTTACATCAAACGCGAGTACAAAGTAAAAAGAGGTAATAATAGTGCCCAAGGCACTGCCAAGCGTGCTTACAAAATACAAAATACCTGCAACTTGGCCGCTTCTTTCGCTGTCGGTAACCAGCAACCTTACTGAGTACGGCGAAATCATACCTAATATAATGGTTGGAATAAAAAACAACGCAGTAGAAGCGAGTAACGAGCCATAACGGCTATCTTCAATATGGGTAAAAATAAATTCCATTATGGGCTCAGCAAACAACGTAATAGGCACAACCATAATGCTCGCAACTAAAAATATTAATCCGTATTTAGTCAGCGACGCATTTTTTGTACTTAGCTTACCGCCAAGCAAGTAACCAAACGACAAGCTAAGCATAAACACAGTAATAATACTGCCCCAAATATGTACACTACTGCCGAAGTAAGGCGCTAAAATACGCCCTCCTAATAGCTCAATCCCCATAATGCAAAAGCCACTGCAAAAGGCTAAAAAGTAAATCAAAGCGTTTGTTTTTAAAGTCATGTTTTTATCGTTATGTAACTATAAGTAGAGCACCATATTAACGTGATGCCACCAGAGTCGCTAGTGTAATAATTAGCCGTTTGTAGGAATAAAAAAAGTATTGCTTATTAATTTATTGCGCTATCATTTTTGTTATAATATAACACAATTTACTTTGTTGTATTGTCGGTTAATTGTACTTGTACCATTTCGCTTGATTAAGTGATCTACTTAAGTGTGGAAAAACGTGTTGATAGCCAGCCAAAATATTTGTTATTTAGTTGCTCTCGGCAATTTCTCCTGCTTTGCTCTACCTTCTGCATCTGTGCAGTCGTAAATAAGAGTTTTTTTACGCAGGTATTTCCACCTTTAGCCCCGCAAAGTAATTAAGTATTATTGCGGGTTAGTATTTTTAACCACCTTGCTATTTTGTAATGTAGTTTTCACCCTAAAGCGCTTTAGTGTAGTGGCTAAAGCGCTTTTTATAACGAATACATAAGTTTATTAAGCCACCCATCGGCCTTCGATGGTTTATAAATTAACACAATGTCTTCACTGTAATGACTGTTAACCCCCTTTACAGTTAATTTTGTAAACCCTAAATCATCAATCACAAAATTTGCTAAATACGCCAACGCCAAACCATTTTGTACTACCTCTATTAGTGCACTGTAATCGCTACATCTAAATACAATATTGCGCGGTGCAATATCGTCTTGCCAGCCGTCGGAGCCTATTCCTTGCTCAAGGCCGCACAGGGGTGAAAACAAAGGGCATGCAAAAGCTGCGTGCAGTAATTGATTTTTATTAAGCGTTAAAGAGCCAGTTTGTACTAGCTGATGATCAGCAGCTCCAGCCACACTAAACCCAGTATTAAATACATCAACCGCTACTAAATTAGTATGTGAGCTGTTTTTTAATGCCTCGCGAGTTACTAGCGCAATATGCGCAGCGCCTGATGCAACTTGGCTTATAGCTTCACCTTCAAATACATTATTAATACGTACCGAACAAGGCAGGTTGCCAAGAGGGATAAGTAACTTTTTTAAACCACTTTTAAGTAAAATTGCAGGGCCTGCAATAACTGCATTAAATTTATGATTATCGCTTTTAAAACGGCTAGTAAGCTGCTGGTAATTATGAACTAAATCGCTACTGTGCTTAACAAACTCTTTGCCTTTATCATTAAGTACTAAAGTTTTGCCCACACGATTAAACAGCTCAGTGGCTAAGTTTGCCTCAACCTTTTTTAGCGTTTTAGACAGCGCCCCAGGAGTAATATTAAAATGCTTAGCGGTTGTGTGCAGGTTTTGCGAACTCGCCATATGAATTACTTTTTCAATGTCATCTAAATGCATAGCACCAAACCGTATTGATTAATAGGAAACAACTAACAACTTATTATCGATTATTTATATATAAAAATCAGCTTATAGTGGCGCTATATTTATTTTTGAGCATTAACATGAAACACATACTGCTATTTTTTATTTTATTGTCGAGCGCAGCACTTGCAAGCGCCCCTCAGCACAATGCACACAACACACATAAAACCCACAGTTATGTGGGGTTTCATGGCATGGCGCTTATATTAGCCGGCGATAAAATACTTGCCAGCCACATGCCTTTATACGCCCCCCCACACAACTACCAAATAGTGTACGAAGTTACTACCAATGACACCCACCTTAAAATAATTAAAAAGGCACTGAACGAATCACTAAAAAAACAAACTCAGATCACTATTTTACCCACTAAATTTGATTTAAATTTATTAATAAATAAGATGACACCCACATTAAATACCACTGTGTTTAATGGCCATTTTGAGCGCGGTGGTACAGCTCTGTTTTCGACAAAGCTGACTTTTAAAAACCCGCTATACATTAAAAAACTCGCTTTAACAAAACCCACAAAAGCAGAGTTTGATTTAATAAAGCTATCTGCAGGGCGAGGGTTGGTTATTCATAAAATACAAAGTAAACCAAGCTATGACTCGTTAATTTTAGTAGCACTAACTAACGGGAAATATAACGGAGAATTAAAGTGTGATGCGCCAGTAACCACAGCGCTTACCAGTAAGCTGAAGGCCTGTTTTAAAAGCGCCCCAAGCTATTTAGAAACTCGCGATTTTGCAGTTAATTAATCTATAGCCCTATATACAATGACACCCACTGCTAAATATTGAAGCGTGACGTGTAGTGGCTGATACCTGAAGTTAGCGTTTAGATGGAAAGATTATAAATGCATGACTGGCTGTTATGAGCGATAACCGGTCATTGAGGATGGCTAAATTTAGGGCTAATTAATAGATAAAGTTGTGTCGTTTATTCATATAGTCAAGCAAACGAGCAACGCGTATATCCTACATTTAAATTTATTTAAAATCTTGAAATACCCTCGGTTATTTGTTGGAATGTGGATAGATGATCTTGAAGTCAGCAAAAATATGCGTGATGAGCGCACTATTAAATTGTTAGGCGTTGCTGAACAAGGAGAGATATTCAATGGCTTTTGCCCTCGCACCAGATCAAGAAAATGCTTACCCATCACTCATTACGGCATTGTGCGCGCGCGATGCGTATACTAGAGGCCATTGTGACCGCGTCTGTGCGCTTGCGTTGGAAGTGGGGCGTGCGGCCGATTTGAGTGCCCCCTCATTAGATGACTTGCGTATTGCCAGTCAATTACACGACGTGGGTAAGATTGGAGTTCGTGATACTGTTCTCTCGAAGCCTGGAAAGCTCACACCTGATGAAAGGGAAGAGATAAAGGCTCACTCGGTTATCGGTGAGAGAATAATTAGTGAGACATTCCTGACAAACAGAGACGAGGTCGCGTCTATTGTCAGACATCATCATGAAGCATTTGATGGAAGCGGATACCCAGACGGACTGGCTGGTGCCGATATTCCCCTGAGTAGTCGAATACTTTCGATCATTGATGCGTATGATGCACTGACGACTAGCAGGCCATACCGCATGGCTAAATCGCACCTTGAAACTATGAATATCTTGAAGCATGAAGTGGACACGAAGTTTGATCCAAATATTTTTTTGTTGTTTACAAAAGTCATAAAGGCCAGTTCGGCACGTGCCTCGTAAACGCTCGTTCCTAGAATACGGTGAACGCTGCCTAAAAAGTCTCTGCAGATGACATTTGATCCGCCACCCACTTTTTTGCTAACGCAAAAGCAGGCGTTGTCTCAAATGCACCTGAGCTCAGGCGTTGCTAATGTCTGCAAATGGCACTCAGCAGTCACTTGATAACCTAGAATACTGATAATAATTGGCAAGATATTTTGCTTTAGTGATTAGTTTTTTCGGCGGCCACAATGGCCGCTAATATGGTTTAATACTAGTCAAAGGCACATACGTACTTATTGCGCTGTTTGTGTGATTATAAACCCACTATGGCGCTGCGCCTTTCCATTAAAATTACATTGCGCCACACACCATTTAATTTACCTAGTTTCTCTCGGTTTCCAACCTGCCTAAAACCATTGCGAGCATGTAAAGCAATACTATTAGTATTTTCAGGGAAGATACTGGCTTGTAGCATCCATATACCGTTGCTTTCTGATTCATTAATGAGTGCACAAAGCAATGCGTGCCCTAAACCTTTACCTTGGGCTTGGTTTGCAACATATACACTTACCTCGGCAACGCCCGAGTATACCTCACGGCTAGAAACGGCAGATAACCCGGCCCAGCCAAGCACCTTTTCATCCTCAACTGCTACAAGACGACAATAGTTGAGCATAGAACTATTCCACTGTTGCCAACTTTTCGCTTTAGTTTGAAAAGTCGCGTTGCCGGTATCAATACCTTGCTGATAAATATTTTGAACGGCTAAAAAATCGTTCTCTGAAAATGATCTTATGATCACAGTATTTCCTTTCAACTATTATTATTCCTTAAAATTAGCGGTCTACTTATCAATGAGTTAACGGCTAATTTTAATAACCGCTAACATATCGTCGTCATCCTCATCGAGGCCAACTTCTTCGAACCCAAAACTTGTATAAAAGTTTTTAGCAACAGGATTTTGCGGGTTATAACAAATCTCGATTTGTTTAAGCTTAGGAGTTGCTTTAATCTCTTCAATTGCCATAGCCAGTGCTTTGCGCCCAATGCCTTTATTTTGATGAGTTTGATCTACCATAAAGCGCCAAATAGAAACCTTTGTAGGGGTTTCTTGTACCCACATAAAAAAGCCTACTGGTACACCATTTAAGTAAATAGCTTTACAGGTATAACCGCTATTGTAGTGCGCCTCTATTAATGACCACATATTGCATGCCACGTATTCTTCTTGTGTTTTAGCAACCTCTAAATCGCATATGGCTTCGTAGTTATCGGCGGTGATGTCTTCCAATGACAAATTCATGTTTTTCCTTTAGAGAAACTTTGTGTAATTAGTAAGCTACCAATGAATGTACCTATAATCAATCAAATGAAGATATTGATTTTTATAAACCCTAAATTAGCCAAATTAATAATCTACAAGTCTATTTAAAACAAAAAGGCCGCTGTAAATAAATACTGCGGCCTTTGTTTTTAGCTAAACTTTTTTAGATTAGCTATGTTTAGTAAGCGCCTGCGCTGTAAATAAGCTCGTAGCTGTGGCTGTAAATCTCAAGGATGTTACCAAACGGGTCTTCCATGTAGATCATGCGGTATGGCTTTTCGCCAGGGTAGTAGTAACGTGGCTCTGGCATACGTTTTTTACCACCTGCAGCAACAATACGATCCGCTAAGCCTTCTACATCTGGGTCTTGTACACAGAAATGAAAGATACCGGTTTTCCAGTATTCAAAGTTATCTTTAGGGTTTTCTTGGTCTTTAAATTCAAAAATTTCTACACCAATACGGTCGCCTGTTGAAAGGTGCGCTATTTTAAATTTTTCCCAATTTGGACCAAATACATCGGTACACATTTCGCCGATGGGGCTGTTATCTTCAGTGATCACGGTAGGCTCCATTATGGTGTACCAGCCCATCACCTTAGTGTAAAACTCTACGGCTTTTTCAACATCTGGTACTGAAATACCAATGTGCGAAAAACTACGTGGATATGTATGACTCATAATGCTTCCTCTTTAACGTGTGACTTATCTAAGTTGATGGAGTTAGTTTACGAACCTGTACTTATTAAGTAAAATTATCATTAATCATCATTTTGAGTACGTTTTGTAATGATAAACCCGACATGGTTAAACACGTTTTGTACGTTGGTTGAGGTAAATCATTTTACCCAAACCGCCGAGCGCCTTTTTATGACCCAATCAGGCGTGAGCCAGCATATTAAAAAGCTAGAGCAGCAAGTAAACTGCGCGCTATTAGAGCGCCACGGCAAACAATTTACCCTTACCGTCCATGGGCAGAACTTGTATCAACAAGGCAGCTTGTTATTAAAAGAATGGCAGTTTTTAGAGCAGCAATTAAAAGATGACTCGCCTTACAGCGGTTTAGTAAAAATACAATCGCCTGGTAGTTGTGGGCTAAAGTTTTACAATCAATTATTAGCAATGCAGGTAGAGCACAAGGAGCTAGTAATAGATTACCGCTTTGCTCCCAATACCAGTGTTGAACAAGCGGTGGCAAATCACAGTGCAGATATTGGCTTTTTAACTCAAGCGCCAACCCTTAGCGAAGTTACTAGCCACAAAATTGGTAAAGAAGCTTTATTATTAGTAACCCCTGCACATATTAAAAACCCAACATGGGAGGTTTTATGTGAGCTTGGCTTTATTGGCCACCCCGATGCAAAACACCACGCGCAGCTATTACTTAGCGAAAACTACAGTGAGTTTGAGCATGTTGATCAAATTAAGCAAACGGGGTTTTCTAACCAAATAAGTTTAATACTGGAGCCGATAAGTTTAGGGTTGGGTTTTACGGTTTTACCTGCGCATGCTGTTAGCGCATTTAATAAACCCGGACTGATAAAAACGCACCACTTAGCTAATCCGATTAGCGAAAATATTTATGTGTGCCATCACCGTAATAGGCCAATGGCAAAGCGCATGAATACAGTAATTGAAGCAATAAAATCAGGCTAGGGCGCGTATAACTGCGCCCGTAAAGCCCCTTTACAGCGTTGGTTTTTGATAAGGCTCAAAAAAGGGGCTCGTTTTTAACTTACTAATTTGGCTTTTAAATCAACTAAATCGGTTGCAATGGTGGTTGGCTGAATTTCCCATGGGTCAAAAATAGAATCCTCAGAACGCTTTATCCACGCACCGCGCATGCCATGCGAAATAGCGCCGGTTATATCAAACGGATTACTCGAAATAAGCCACGTGTTAGCACCCGTTGAATTTGCCTCGCGTAAAAAGTGGCTGTAAACACCTGGGTTTGGTTTAAATGTTTTTATATCGTCGGCGCTTACTACGCCTTCAAAATAATCACTTATGCCTGCCGTTTCGAGCAAAGTATTTACCGCATCAGCAGCGCCATTAGAAAATGCAAACAACCGGTAATTTTTTGCTTTAAGTTGCTCAAGCCCTTTTTTAACATCGTCAAAGGCGGGTAAAATTTTATATTGTTCAAGCAATTGCTGTTTTTGATCATCAGAGAGTGTTGTTTTGTGCGCTAGGCAAGCGTAGTCTAACGCCTGTTTAGTACACACTGAAAACGGAACATAGTTTTGCATTAAGCCGCGCCTAAACGAATACTCCAACTGTTTTTCACGCCATGTATTTGAAAAATTTTGTGCTTTATCGCCAATCATATTTTCAAGTAAAGATAGTACGCCGTGGGTGTTTATTAGCGTGCCGTATACGTCAAATGCGAGTGTGGTTGCCATGTTTGCTCCCAAAATTTAAGTTACTTGTAGCCTAATTGTTTCGATCTTAACTTACTTTGAACAACTGCTCAACGTTGTTGATTTGTTATATAATAAGGTACAGCAACAACACCCACGCTATAAACGCTAACAGAAACCCCGCAACATTTTAATTAAAGAAACAGCGCTTTCAAACCAGAGATACTCGCTCGTTTTAGAATGGCTAGAACGGCTGTTGAGCTTATAAGTGCAAGTTATAAATCAAATTAAGTAATAGCTAAAAGTAGAGGGTTACTGATTTATCTGATTGCTTTAGACTTTATCTAATAGGCAAAATAAGGATAACGGGTCAGTCAATAAATTTGATGTCTGAAGTCAAGATTTGACCCATTTGGTTTCACATTTGGTTTCATTTGGTTTCATTTGGTTTAGACCCCTTTGGTTTAGCAAAAGATTATATTTCTTTCATATATAATCACCTACCCTTAACCCTAGATGAGGAGTAACAATAGGCAATTAAACAGATTTAGTAAGAGGTTTTTTCAATGAAATGAATTATTTTGATATATCAGTTTAATGGTGGATATTTTTTTTCAAAAGCTTTATAAACTTCGGCCTCACATGAAGAGATGACACCATAAATACTTCTCAATATTTTCGCTCTCTCTTGATCATCAGTAATTTTTAATGCCTTAGTGCTTTCTAAAGTGCAAGCGCTCCTGACAGGGAAAATAGCTTTAGCGCCATCCTCCGAATTCAGATGCCTACCTGATAGTACTTTTAGAAGATCCTGAACCTCTCTAAGCTTTAACGCTACGAAAGTATCATAAGCTATTGGTGAATCGTTATTTTTCTTTTTGAGCCAAAAGTCATCACTCGCTTTTTTTACTTCTTTTAGTAAAGAATTTATTGAAGAAATAATAGTATAAGTTTCAGACCTTGAAGCTAACTTTTTTGCATTTTTAAATAATATATGCCAGCCAATAAAAGCAATAATAGCCGAACATAAAATACTTACTATTACAGGAGTGATTTCCATATCTAATTCCCTACATATCATATTTTATTGCACTAGGGTCTTGTATAGCATTTGAGATATATTCATTAATTTCATAAATATATGACATATCATCTGATTTTAATTTTAAGATACGCAGTAAATCTGCTTTTTCTACATAGCCAAACCTTATAAGTCCACCAAAAGATTCCTCCATAAATGAAGAGGTCATTGGAATATCTAGGTCATTGAGGTCTAGCTCCAAATGTTCATCAGACGCTAAGCAATCAGAAACCCATTTTCTTAAGTGCACTTCTCTGAACTTCGTGCCATTATCTTTTCCATCGATCTTTGAACGACCAAATGGAATTTTAGAAAAATCTTTTGAAAGTTTTTTAAACATGATCATCCTGCTTTGTATGGGATTTGCCATTCTATAATAGTTCCCTTTATAGGGTATTGTCCTTCTTCTACAATTTTAATATCATCTTCTTTATCCCTATAATATATGCCTTTTCCACTATAAATCAATAAACTAGTATCATGGTTTTTATCGTATGTTCTTAAGATTTCTCTAGAACCTTTACCTCGCCCAGGTTCATCTATCTTACTTGAGACATCTAAGACAAGTGCATGTTCAATTCTTTGACCCTCATTATAGTGGTCCGGACTAATTGTGGACATTGTTGAAGGTATACCCCTGCCTCTATCATATACAACAAAATGTAGGGCTGAGTTATTTTTGTCAAAGTGGGCGAATTGCCACCACCTTTTATTTTGTTCATTTGTGTCAGGTTTGTAGCTATGATGCCTAACATTAGACATTGCCTCTAGTATGCTTGCTTGGAAAATGTGCGCTTCTGATTTAACAACAGTAAGTCCCGATCTTTTTAAAGCTTCAATTGCAGACTTCGCATGTGCTACAGGTTCTGTACCGGATTGAAAAAAACAATTTTGCTTAAATAAACTTTCGATTTTTTTTAATGAACCTGGTTTAATTGCTTTGTAAAAATCATATTCAGAAAAGACCTTCTTAGCACCTTTACTTTTTGGTTGAGAAAAAGTAATCACGTCTGGCTCACTAGCAATTAGTTGAGCTGACGTAATTTCTGCAAATAACATTACCGCCGCTGCTGCAGACATTCTTTCAAGATGTTCAAAGTTTATATGCAATTTTAAACGAAAGCGAAATACAATATGATGAATTGAGTTGATAAAAGTTAACGTTTCATACCTGCCATCATTTGAGTATACATCAATGAACTCAGGTGAAAATATTTCTACTCGCCCTTTAGTCTTTATATCAAAAACAATACCATTACTTTTTAGGAATTCTATTACACTATTTAACGGATGAGTCATGTTAGTATTGAGCACTAAAATATCCTTTCATCTAACCTTAACCCCTGAGGCATTTGAAGATTAAGCGATATTTAAAGGGGTTTTCCTTTAAATTTTTTAATTTTAATGTAAGTACTAACTTTTAGCTTTATGAAGATGATAGTTCTCACTAAATCAATGATATATATATACCCTGTTGGTTGCAACGTTTCTTATATTAACAAGCTATTCTCTGTTCTCAACACTATTTATAGCAAGTAACCGTTTCTTTAATTACAAACATTATATTTGAAGAGTTTGCAAACCAAATGAATCTAATATTGACTTCATATGTCATTATTTAATAGGTTCTGTTGCACTCAACCCAACCAATATTCAACAAACTTAAAACCTTTCTCCTGATACCTTTAACCTTTTACCTCGTTGTGTAAACCCCCGTTACATTTTGATTAAAAAACCCACACCTCAACATGTGCTAAGGTGTGGCTTTTTTGCAGCAGCTGTAACTAAAAATTAAGCGACATTAGCTACTAATAACTCGTTACGTACAAGCTCTGCGCCTTTGCTTAGGGCGTTAAGTTTGCCGTTTGCGATGTCGCGGGGCAGGGGGGCCATGCCGCAGTTGGTGCATGGGTAGAGTTTATCGGCATCTACATATTTAAGTGCTTCGCGTAGGGTGCTGGCCACCTCTTCAGGGGTTTCTATAGTGTTGGTGGCTACATCAATTGCGCCTACCATTATTTTTTTACCGCGTACCAGTTCTAGTAGCTCTATGGGTACATGTGAGTTTTGGCATTCTAGCGAAATAATATCTATATTCGATTTTTGCAGCTTAGGGAATACTTCTTCGTATTGTCGCCACTCGGTGCCGAGGGTTTTCTTCCAATCGGTGTTGGCTTTAATGCCGTAGCCGTAGCAAATATGCACGGCGGTTTCGCATTTTAACCCTTCTATAGCTCGCTCAAGGCTGGCTATGCCCCAGTCGTTTACCTCATCAAAAAACACGTTAAAAGCGGGTTCATCAAATTGAATTATGTCGACCCCTGCGGCTTCTAACTCTTTGGCTTCTTGGTTGAGTATTTTAGCAAATTCCCATGCTAGTTTTTCACGGCTTTTATAGTGATCGTCATACAGGGTGTCGATCATGGTCATTGGCCCAGGCAGTGCCCATTTAATTGGTTGACTGGTTTGCTGGCGTAAAAACTTGGCGTCTTCAACAAATACCGATTTAGTACGAGACACAGGGCCAACCACTGTGGGTACGCTGGCGTCGTAACGGTCGCGAATTTTAACTGTTTTACGGTTTTCAAAATCAACGCCATTTAAGTGCTCAATAAAGGTGGTTACAAAGTGTTGACGTGTTTGTTCGCCATCGCTGACTATATCTACGCCTGCGGTTTGCTGCTCGTGCAGAGCAATTCGCAGGGCGTCATGTTTGCCATCAACCAGCTCACTGCCTTTTAGTTTCCACGGTGACCATAAGGTTTCGGGTTCGGCAAGCCATGACGGTTTTGGCAAGCTGCCTGCTGATGATGTGGGTAATAGTTTTTTCATTATAAATGCTGCCTTTAATTTTGTTGTGTGATTAAGCGATACTTGCCGAGAACTGCTGAAGTACTGACTGATAAGGCTTAATAAAGTGCTGCTCGGTAAATTTGCCTTGCTCAACCGCTAATTGACCTCGCTCTGCGCGGTCATACACAATTTGCGTTAACGAATGATCGTCATTTTTTAAATTCGGTTTATAACGGCTACCAGCGGCGGCGTTGGCGTTATAAATTTCTGGACGATAAATTTTTTGAAACGTTTCCATAGTGCTAATGGTGCTAATTAGTTCAAGGTTGCTGTAGTCGTTGAGTAAGTCACCAAAAAAGTAAAACGCTAACGGTGCAACGCTGTTTGGTGGCATAAAGTAGCGCACTTGTAAGCCCATTTTTTTAAAGTATTGCTCTGTTAACGATGACTCATTAGGCTGATACTCTACGCCTAAAATAGGGTGTAAATTTTCGGTTTGCTGATAGGTTTTGTTATCAGACACGCTTAAGCAAATAACCGGTGGCTTTTTAAAGTGCTGTTTATAGGTATTTGAGTTTACAAAGCATTTAAACAACTTGCCGTGTAAGTCACCAAAGTTATCAGGGATACTAAATTGCGGTTTGCTTTTGTTATGCTCAAGCAATAACACGCTAAAGTCGTAGTCGCGCACATACGATGAAAAGTTATTACCCACCATGCCTTCAAATTGCTCGTTGGTTTGGCGGTCAATAATATTGGTTTTTAATACCTCAATTGACGGAAATACCTTACCACTGCCTGCAATGTCTAAATCAACCGAAATGATTTTGAGCTCAACCTCGTAACGATCCCTTTGTGGGTTATCCCAACTGGCCAGTGCATTAAAACGATTGTTGATCATTTTTAGGGTATTACGCAGGTTTTGTTGGCGGCTTTCGCCCCTTGCTAAATTAGCGAAATTGGTTGTAATACGTGTGTTATTTGATGGGTGGTAGTTTTCATCCAAGCTAGTGCTTTTAATAGTAAATGTAAGATCAGTGCTCATAGCCGTATCCTTTCAATTTGAGTGGTTACTGCTTTTATTAATTGGTTGTTAAACCGATATAACGGTTAAGCAGTAGTGATGCTTTGCAGAGTTAATGAATTTATACGCGGTATGCAGCATGAAGAAAAACGGGTTTATTTCAGGTAAAACATGAGACAGATTCACGCTTGAGTGAATTCATTAAGTTAGCAATATTGATTAGTTGCTGATGAGGGGTAAAACTCAAATTAGACGTCTAGATTTCTATTTAACAAAGTAAGCTATGCAGTTTATTCATATAAAACCTGAATAATATTCAACGCTTTTAGAACACGCTTATCGTTTGTACTGGTAGGTCTGCTATTTAATAAAGTCTAATTAATTTAATGATTTAAAAGTCACAACCCACGTTAAAAATTTAATATAAAGCTAAATGAGGAAATGTTTATTTTTTAAATACAATGTAGTATTTAAAAATAGGGCGCGTAATTAAACACATTGATAACCACGTGACGAGGAGCGCTAAGCTTACGTTGTTTGAGCGTGCTTTATAAATTCATCGTAAATACTGTCTTTAATAAGCCTGTCGGGCGTAAAAGCATAATAATGCTGATAAACATTTTCAATTGTACCAATATAATTAACGTCGTAGTGACGCTCTACTTCGGCTCTTACCGAAATAGGCGCAGGGAATATGCCAAACCCTTGTTCACCTAACGACTTCATTAATGCGCTGTCGTCAACATGGCCAGCTATTGTCATTTCAATCTTGTGTTCTTGCAGCCAATAATACATAGCACGCGCAACGGGGCTTTCTTTTGCAGGCAGCACTAAAGGCTTGTTATTTAAAGATTGCGGAAACTGCTTATGTAGCTGCGTATGCCATTTTTTGTTTCCAAAAAGAGCGATTTGGCTTTTGCCTATTTCATGGCAAAACGCCTTAAACGATAAAGTGGTATCGAGCGGTTTATCGGCTAACACTAAATCAAGCTTATGAATCGCCATTTGTGCAAGCAGTTCATCTTGTTGGCCATCAATACAGTGTAAGTTGGTAATACGGTCGTTATTAATTAAAGGGGCTAGCCACTTTGACACCAGTGATTTGGGTAACACATCTGAAATACCGACCTTTAACGTTCGTGAATAGTGCGTGGTATCACCTTGCGTGGTTTCGAGCCATTCGTGAGCAATAGCAAACATATCATTAGTGTACTGCTGTGTAACATGGCCAAACTCCGTTAACTGTAGGCCTCGCCCTTGGCGAACAAACAGTGGTTTTCCTAGTCGTTGCTCTAAGTTAGTAATTTGTGAGCTGACCGTTTGCGGCGTTAAATTAAGTATTTTACTCGCCGCTGCAATACTGCCGTGCTTACTTACTTGCCAAAAATAATATAAGTGATTGTAATTGATGTTGGTAATCATTCGAAAATACCTGTTTTAAAGTAAGAAATAATCAGCTTTTTCCTTTGCCTCTAAGTTAGTAGATTACAGTCATGCCTGCAACATAGGTACTATTAAAAGGTGTAATTGCATGAAGCTAAAACTTACAGTTAAAAACAAGATAATTAACGCAAGTGAAAAGATGTCGCTTTTAAAGCTGATCAAAACACAATTGGCAAAACATGCTTTAAATATTCGCAAAGTGGAGATTCAAATAAATGATCTTTCGAGTGATCGCCACGGCACTTTGCAGCAGTGCAAAATTAATATTCTTGTACCTGGGCTACCCAGTATTAATGTAAATACAAAAGGACGAAGTATGCTGCAAGCGATAAAGCGTGCACTTAAAAGTTTGCAGCACATTCTCGTTAATAAGTATCAACCTTCGCAACCAAGCTCTTAATATCGCACTTGTAGTAGCAAGGATGCTACTTTTTTAATGTATCTCTAATTCCAAGCTATCTTTAGTATTAAACGATTCAATTATTACCATTGAGCAGTATTTCCTTGTTAGGTCTTGTTGCAATCAACCCAACGAACGCTTTGTAAACCCTCGTTACACTTTAATTAAAAAAGCCGCACACTAATAGTTAGTGTGCGGCTTTAGTATTTTACTTTTTAAAGCGGTTACTTGGTTAGTAGGTGCTTTTCAAAAAAGTCAGCCATCATAGTATGGTAATGCAAGGTGGTTCCTTTGCCTTCACGTAAGCTATGTGAGCGGTTTGGGTATGAGAAAAACTCAAACTGCTTATTGTGCTTTACAAGCTCGTCAATTAATCGCTCTGAACCTTGATAATGCACGTTATCATCGCCCGTACCGTGAATAAGCAACAGCTTACCGGTTAGGTTTTTAGCAAAGGTAATCGGCGAGGTGTTATCATAACTATCAGGGTCTGTATTTGGGTTGCCCGCATAACGTTCTTGGTAAATGGTGTCGTACAAACGAATGTCTGGCACGGGTGCTGAGGCAATGCCCACTTTAAATTTATCACCGTGGCGGAATAACAAGTTAAGGGTTGAACTACCGCCCCCAGAATGTCCCCATACGCCAACACGGTCGGTGTCTATTACACCCCAGCGTTTAGCCATAGCATCTAGGGCGTCAACTTGGTCTTGTACGGTAATTGAGCCAATTTTTTTATAAATCGATTTGCGCCAATCGCGGCCTTTTGGTGCACGTGTGCCACGGTTATCAACCGATGCCACAATAAAGCCTTTTTGCGTTAACAGTGATTTATACAAGTAACTGTTGCCTTCCCAGCGGTCTTGCACAGTAGAGCCCCATGGTTCGCCGTATACGTAAAACACAATTGGGTATTTTTTACTTTTATCCATGTTCTCTGGGAACATAATGTAGCCGTCAAGCTCGGTGCCATCTTGCGCGTTTACTTTAAAAAACTCATGCTTTGGTAAGCTTTGTTCAGCCAGTTTTTGTTTAAGCTTTGTATTTTCAACTAAGGTTTTTACATTACTATGATCGCTCACTTTAATGATCTCTTTAGTCGGTGGCGTACCAAATTTAGAGTAAGTGTGCATTGCCCATGAGGCATCTTTTGACATGTAGTAGCTGTTTGAACCTTCAAACTCAGCAGGTGTGACCCGTACCGGTTTGCTGCTGCCATCAAGCGGTGTGCTGTATAAATAACGCTGACCAGGATCGTTTGGCGAGGCAATAAAATACATCACGTTTTTGTCTTCATTAATGCTCAGCATATCAATAATGTCGTAATCGCCTGGGGTTAGGTCGATAATAGTTTTGCCATCGCGCGATACACGGTAAAGATGACGCCAACCGTCGCGTTCGCTATGCCAAATAAAAAACTCGCCGTCTTTTGACCAGTTGGCTTTATAAAACCATTCTATAAACGCATCGTCTTTGTCTTCTAAAATCTTGGTCAGTTGCTGCTTTTTCCAATCAAACAACCACACTTTGTTATGGCTTTGAGGGCGGTTTAAGTCTTGAATCATTAATTCATTACCGGTGCCTGCCCAGCTAATACGCGGAATATAACGGTCGCGGTTATCGCCTTCAAGTTCTGCCCAACGGGTTTGTTTATCAGCAAGGCTTACCACACCAACACGCACGGCAGAGTTGGTTTCACCCGCTTTAGGATAAGGGAATTCTTTAAGGGTAGGGTACAGTTCGTCAGTGTTGTTGATCATAGTGAAAAATTTAACGTCACTGGTATCAAGCTGCCAATAGGCGATTGATTTGTTGTCGGGGCTCCAACGAAAACCATCGGCAATAGTAAATTCTTCTTCGTATACCCAATCAAAATTACCGTTAACAATGGTGGCACTGCCATCGGTTGTGAGCGCGGTTACATCGTTACTACCAACCGCTTGCATATAAATATTGTTATCGCGTACATAAGCCACTTTTGAGCTATCTGGCGAGAACTTAGCAAACATTAACTTAGTTGGCTCAACGTCTTTACCACCTAATTGCTGTAATTGGTTGGTCCCAAGGTTAAGTAACCAAAAGTCGCCTCTGCTGCGCGAACGCCAAACTTGCTCGCTGTTGGTAAATACCATCAACCATTTACCGTCTTTTGACCACTGATAGCTTTCGATTGCAAATGGCTCGTCTGCGCCCTCTGGCAACAGCTTTTCAAACTCAACCAGTACTTTACGGCCTGTACCGTCAGCATTGTAAAATACAATGTCGTTACCTTTAACGCCGTGCTCTTTTTCGTCATCGGCGTTGTTATCGTCTGCTTTTTCTTTTTCGCTTTCGCGCTCTTCAAGTACGGTGTAGCCAGTGCCATCGTCTAGCCATTTAAAGTAAGTGCTACGCTGGGTTTTAAATTCTTTATCTTTATAAATTTGCGCTAGGCTTAATGGATTATTCACGGTACTCATCGCTGCATTATTGTTGGTTGTTATGCTGGTACTTGAACATGCTTGCAAGCCTAAGCCCGCAACAATGGCCAGTGCCAAGCCCGATGTTTTGATCAGATTCATTGTTATTGTTCCTTGGGTCTGCTGACCTTTATAGATTAAGGCGCTTATGACATTTACTGTAACAAAATAACCTACAGAATATCAGCATGCTTAACGCACAAAGCTATGGTTTAAACCCAAACTTTTATAATTTATTACCATGCTGGATTTTTAAATTCATCACTGAGCGTGTCGATTAGTGCTCTTACTGTTGCCGATAAATGCTGACGAGAAGGGTAAAGCACATATATTTTCATTAGGTTTGATGTCCATGGCGCTAATACACGCTGCAAGCGACCATCAAGTATATATTGATTTGCCAAATACGTAGGCTGTACTGAAATACCACCACCGGCTATGGCTGCATGAAGTAATGTGGTGGCCTCGTTTGCACTTAAATTGCATTTAACATCAACTGATTGAAACTCATCCCCGTTGTGTAAATGCCAAATATATCGGTCAAAGTTTTTATAGCCTAAACACTGATGAGCACTTAACTGTTGTGGTGTCGTTATTGGCGGATAATCAGCAAGGTAGCTGGCTGAGGCCACTAATATAGATTCACACTCGGCAATAGGTTTACCTATTAACGAAGGATCAGGATTGGCTGCAATACGTATTGCTAAATCAACACGTTGCTCTATTAGATCTGTGGTTGAGTCTTCAAGATCTATGTCTATTTGCACGTTAGGGTGACGTTTCATAAAACGTGTAAATATAGGGGCTAATTGTGCAAAACCTAACGACATACTGGTCGCTACTCGTATTTTACCTGACAACTGTTGCTGGCTTTTAGTTTGTTCAACTAAACGGTTAGCCTGTGCTAACCATTGCTCTATTTCGGGTAAACAGGCCTCGCCGGCGGTGGTAAGCGTTACTTTACGGGTAGTGCGATGCAATAAGCGCGTATTTAACCAGGCCTCTGCCGACTCAATATGACGAGTAACCATAGGGCGTGACATTTCAAGCCGATCGGCAGTGGCAGTAAAACTGCCTGAGTAGGCAACATCCACAAAAACCTGCGCTGCGGTGAGTTTATCCATAGTATTTGCACGATTTATGAAACAATGATGCTAATTATTGGTTGTTTTTCTGAACATATCAAACCTTTATTATGCTCGCATTAGCAACCAATGATGAGAATACTATGAACCTACGCACTCTTTTACTAAGCACACTATTAGCCAGCAATATCGCTATTGCAGACGAAACCCCACTAACCCTTGATGTGTATAACGCTGACAGCAATAGCTTTCATGTTAATGCCACGCTGGTTTATGGCCATACCGATGCAATTTTAATTGATACCGGATTTACCAAAGCAGATGCACTGCGCATTGCCGCCAAAGTAATTGACTCTGGTAAACAACTAAAAACTATTTTTATTAGCCAAGCCGATCCTGATTACTACTTTGGCGCTGAAGTGTTACAGCAGTTTTTTCCTGACGCAAAGATTATAACCACACCGGCAGTGCACCAAAAAATAGCAGCAAAGCTTAAAGGTAAACTTGCTTTCTGGACGCCAAAAATGGGGGGAAACGCCCCAAAAAACCCCGTTGTTCCTGAGGTATTTAATGGTAATAGCTTAAAAATAGAAGGCCACAGCATAGAAATTCGTGGCACAGAGGGTGAGCATAATCATCGTCCTTATTTATGGATACCTGATAACAAAGCTATTTTAGGAAATGTGGCTGTATACGCTAATGTTCATTTATGGATGGCCGATGCACAAACTCAAGCAGAGCAAAATGCATGGGCAAAACAACTTAATGAAATGAAAGCACTTAAACCTGACGTGGTGATCCCTGGGCATATGAAAGCAGGCACTCAATTAGATGCTGCAAATATCGATTTTTCAATCCAGTATTTAAAGGATTTTGCACACACTAAGCAAAATAGTGATAACAGTAAGCTGCTGATAGATAAAATGACCAACTCATACCCAGAGGCTGTATTACCTATGGCTCTTAGCATTGGTGCTAAAGTTCATAAAGGCGAAATGAAATGGTAATTGCTTACGCTTAACCACTTTAATAAATACAGTAGTACCAAAAAACACGCCTAGTAAAGTCTGGCGTGTTTTTTATTATTGCCACAAATACATACTGGCTCGCTTATTAGCAATATTTAATTCAAATACCTCAGTGCTTGCACACATAGCAGCGCCATAGCATACATGTAGTGGTAACAAGTGCTCTTCTCTGGGGTGATTAAAGCGTGCAGCTGGAGCTTGCTGCCATGCTAATAATTGCTGTTCACGCTGATGCTCGGTTAATGTTTGATCTGCGACTGTGCTTACCAGCCAATTTTCAAATGCCAGGTTTTGCTGATTAACATCGCTTGATTGGGTAACACCAAAAGCGCGCATATTATGGAAGGTAAAGCCTGAACCTATAATTAATAAGTTATCATAATCAATACTTTGCAGCGCTTTACCAATTTCAACATGCAACAGCGGATCAAGACTTGGATGCAAGGATATTTGCACACAGGGAATGTCGGCCTCTGGGTACATAATTTTTAACGGCACGAACATCCCGTGATCAAAACCACGCTGAGAATCGAGTTTTGAGTCAATATTACGTGTTGCGAGCGCTTGCTGTACTAAATTAGCAAGTTGCGGCTGGCCAGCACAAGGGTAAGTTAATTGATACGCCTGCTCAGGAAAACCGTAGTAATCGTAAATTAATTTAGGTGTTGCTGAGGCTGTGATTGCAATAGGGGTTGCTTCCCAATGTGCGCTGATCATTAAAATAGCGCTAGGCTTTTTGATTTTAGCAGCAACGGTTTGTAAACATTCCACCATATCTTTATGGCTTGGCTCTCCTAGCAGCGGTAATGGACCGCCGCCATGAGATAAAAAGAAAACATTTGCTGGTTGCGGCATACTTAACCCTTAATTGTTCGATGTGGTTATTATAATGCATGCTCAAATCACAATTAACTAGCCACAAAAATGCACAGCTAAAGTGCAAATTCTAAGAAGCTCTAGCAGTCATCAACCAAACCACAATACTGGCAGGGGTAACACCTTTAATACCTTGGTTTAATTTTTCGCAGCTGAGCATTTTTAAGCTGTACTGCTTTGCATAAATACTCTGTACCTCTGCCGCAGGCACACTGTATGGCGTGCCACTACGTTGAGATTGGTCGTAAATACAGGTGATCAATAATTGCGGTGCAGCATCACTTAGGCTAATCAAGTGTTGGGCATATTGACTGCGAATAGTGTAGGGTAGCGCGACTAAGGCACCGCGATCATATATTGCATCAACATGACCTAAATGCTCAACCGTTAAAGCAAACACATCACCGACCCAAATACAGATCCCCAGAGCCTGATACGCAGTAAGTAGACCATGTGTCGTTATTTTTGGCGTAAGTGCTAATTCATCAAACAGTTGTTGAACAGCAAGCTCACTAAGTTCTACACCCACAACTTGCATGCCCTTATTGAGCAAGTAGTGTATATCAACTGTTTTGCCACACAAAGGTACAAACACACGACTATCTAGCGGTAAATTTAAATTAGTAAAATAACGATCTAAACTCGGGTTTACATTATCGCCATGAAAGCCAACATCATTATTTTGCCAGCGCTTTAACCAATATTCTGCTTGCATAATAACCTCTCAAAAGAGTGACAGCGCTAATGCGCTTAGGTATAAACCCACACCAAACACTGCGTGCGATAAAATGCTTTTAATTCTAGCTGTGATTGGCTTTGATGTTTTAGCCGCAGCAATACCTAGCCCGAGAGCTGGTTGCATCAAAAAAAAAGGTATAACAACCGTTAGCACGCCAAAAAATAGAGCAGGCATTAAGCTTGGCGCTGTTAACCAATGATTTGGCAACAATAGTATAAATACCAATGCAAAAATAACCCCTATGAAGTAATGACTAAACCAACCAATTGCGCATTCATTAGGTTGTGCAGCGGTTTTACTAATAGCAAGGTGTTTCCACTTGCCATAGCGCATTAAACATAGCCAGCGACCCACTATACAAAAGTTTAAAGAGTTAATACCAAACTTACTAAGTAGTAGCGCCCACACATCAAGTAATGCCGTAGCACCTATACCAATAATTATGACCGCCAACCAATCAATTGTTGAAAACATAATGTCACCCTTTGCTGAAAACTTAAGCACTATGATATACACTTGCAAAAACGTTAAATACAAAGATTTAATCAAACTTAAATTGCAAAAGTGGAATCATGTTAGACGATATAGTGTTGTTTGTGCACATAGTTCAACAAGGGGGCCTGTCTCAAGCAGGCGAGTATTTATCGCTCCCTGCGGCAACCGTTACAAGGCGATTACAACGCCTAGAGTCTCGACTGGGCCAAAAGCTGCTGCACCGCTCTGCGCGCCAATTTACACTAACCCAACAGGGAGAGGTTTATTACCAAAGCTACGCAAGTTTAGTTGAGCAGTTTGAACAAACCAGTCATCACCTCAATCAACAAAAAGAGCAATTAAGCGGCAAACTTAAAGTGCTTGCGCCGCTTAATATTTGCCATGGCTTTTTAAAGTCAATGTGGTTGTCGTTTACTAAAGAGTATCCTGATATCCAATTGGAACTTGTTTTAAGCAATCAACTTGAAGACATAATTAAAAGCCAAGCCGACTTAGCATTAAGAATCGGCCCACAAGCGGATTCACTTTTGCAACAAAAAAACTCGGACAAGCAGATTCGATTTTGGTGGCTACCCCAATTTATTTAACCAATGCACCAGTGCTCACAGAACCAAGCGACCTTAAACAACACCGCTTAATTGGCACGACACTAAGAAATAAATGGCCACTCACTCACATTACTTCACGCGCAAGCTATACACACATGTGTCGATTTAGCAGTATTTATAACGATACTGGCTTTGTTAAATACCAAGAGGCTGATCATCAAGGAGTAGGCTTATTACCTAGATTTGAAATTATAAACGAGTTGGCAACAGGAGAGTTTGTAAGGGCATTACCAAACTGGCAAAGCCATAATCGCGAAATCTTTGCTATTTGGCCAAGCGGTCGTTTACTTAGTAAAAAAGCGGTTTGTTTACGTGATTACATACATAATTTTATTCAGCAACAGTTACCAGGGAGTTAACCATTTTTATGCCATCGGTATTCCATTTGCTTTGCTGTATGCTCAGCGTGTGATGGGCTTATTAACTGCGCAACTAATGCCAAACTCATATCAACTCCCGCAGAAATACCACCAGAGGTAGTAAATTTACCTTGTGACACCCAACGCTTATTTGCAACTACGTTTAGGCTTGGGAACATAGCAGCAAGATCGGCTTGATCTTCCCGATGCGTAGTCACCGTTAAGCCATCGAGCTAACCCGCTTTGGCTAATAAAAAAGCCCATGTACACACCGAAGCAACGTGATTTGCAGAATCAGCCGCTTTTTTTACCCAGCTAATTACTTGCGACTTACTTAGCTCACCAGTATGAACACCACCAACCACAATAAGCAAATCAATAACCGGATGATCGGCAAAACTGTAATGGGGGTTTACACTAAAACCCCTCGCGCATTGACAGGCTGATTATGTTGCGCGACTAAAAATATATTCCACTCGTTTTTAGCTAAACGTTTAGCAGTACTAAATACTTCAAATGGGCCTGAAAAGTCGAGCACTTCAGCATCATCATATATATAAATACCTATGTTCATTTAACGTTCCTTCTATTTCAAACGTTTAAATTAGCATGTTTTACATAAAAAAAGCCCACTATTTAAGGGGAAAAAGCGGGCTTAGGGTAGTCATTTAAAGCTTTATGTATAGCTATTTTTTAGCGTTTAACTTAACAGCTTCAATTTTATAGCTGTATTTGTAGTCTAACCATGGGAGCTCATATTCGTACAAGGGTTTACTACCCCACGAATCCGTTCCACCCACACCACGCTGCTTGTAATCTATATTCACAAAAATGTACGGGGCTTTGGTTAAATCTGATGGGTGCAGATTGCGCCTATTAACTTGTTCAGTACTCTTATCGTAGTCGTGTATATCGTAGAAAGATGCATTAAAGCCAATTAAGGGATCGCCAGAGAACTTAACACCAATTCCTTTATCATCATAAAACGTAACGTACCGTACATCCGTTTTGTGACCGTTTTCTTGCGGGCGAACATACGGTACACGTAAAGAGTCAACGTCAGATTGATATAAGCCAACAAAAGCCGATGACTTACGATCGTCGTAGTTTTCGTGAGGCCCTCGGCCATACCACTGTACGTTTTTAAAGTTCTCGTTCACAACAAACTGCATACCTAATCTGGGTAAGGCTGAGTACGAATTATGAGGTGCAGCATAAAAGTAAACATCTACATCAACTACGCCATTGCCATTTATTGTGTATGTTGTGAAGTACCGACTTTCAACGTTATTTAATGTGTGCTCTGTTTCGACTTTGTATTGTGTTGAGGATACTTTTTTACTACTAAAACTAGTCAGTGTTGTATTTGATCCCGCGTGTTGCCACACAGCAAACGAGTCACCATATCCCTTTTGCGGTAAATCATTATCGGTAGGCGCACGCCAAAAGTTAGGCTGCACAGGTTGGTCTACACTATTGGCTAGTAATGGCTTTCTAAAGACATTAATTTCATTTAATAAGCCTGTTTTTTTGTTAAACGTAAATTGAGCGTTTTTAGTAGAAAAAGCTAAAGAATTTTCAGAATCCTTTACTTTTAACGAGGCTGATTTTGTATTATTAGTCAGTGCAAAGCCTGTTAATGCAAGTTGCTCTGACGCAACCACATGACCCGTTGGCAATGTATTTTTAGCGTTTTTGAGAACGGCTTGTACATTTAAAAAATATTCAATTCCTGCTTTTAGTTTTGTCTTAATTGGCAAACTAACACGCTGAGATGTTTGTGGTTTGGCATTAATACCAAGGTTAGCACCTTGCTCTACTTCAACACCGTTGGCCATTAGCTGCCATGACAAAGTAAAGTCAGACAGGCCGGCAAAAAACTGTTTGTTAATTACGCTTATTTCGTAAGGTGTTTTGCTCGTTAACTCAAAGTCGATGTTTTGCTGTACTTGTTTAACCTCCCACAAATAAGGGTAGGGCGTTCTGTCGGCGTAAACTAACCCATTTGCAGCAAAACTTTTTGCGCTTACTGCAAATGGAGGCTCTAAGTCGCCACCATATGCCCAAAAAAGCTCACCTTTACTGTTTTTCATGGCAAAAGTTTGATCGACCCAATCCCAAATAAAACCGCCTTGTAGCTGTGAGTATTTTTCAAAGGCCTGCCAATATTCTTCAAGGTTACCTAACGAATTACCCATTGCGTGTTCGTATTCAATTAAAATCATGGGTCTTGATACATCATGCATTGTTTTAGCATAGCGAATAGCCGATTGGATTGGCGCATACATTTGACCGTATACGTCGGTGTGGCGCCTTAACTGTGCTTGTTCAGATACAACTGGAAACCCTGGGGCTTGACGCTTTAGCCAATCGTACGACGCCTCTAAATTAATACCATCGCCCGATTCATTACCCAGTGAGCGCATTACAACCGATGGATTATTTTTAGAACGGTGATACATGTTTGAAATGCGATCTATGTATGCATTTTGCCAACTAAGCTTATTTACCAAGTGTGCCGAGGGGTCGTACTTACCTTGGTTTGCGGCTCCCATTCCATGTGACTCAATATTAGCTTCGTCCATAACGTATAAGCCATATTTGTCTGCAAGGTGATAAATGTACGGATCTTGCGGGTAATGAGCCATTCGTATTGCATTAATATTAAAGGCCTTCATTAATGCAACATCTTTTTCCATAGACTCTTTAGAAACGACGTGCCCTGTTTCTGGGTCGTGCTCGTGTCTATTTACACCTTTAAATAAAACTGGTTTGCCGTTAACTAAAATATTACCATTTTTTAATTCACTGCTTCTAAAGCCTATTGATTTTCCAATCCACTCAACAACCTTATCATTACTATTACGTAAGCCTATTTTTAATTTATAAAGGTTAGGAATTTCAGCACTCCAAGGCAGTACATCATTTACTTTAAACACTGTTTTTACTTGCGTACTTTGTTGTTTTTTTATTTTAGGAACTGACAATGTTTTAGTACTCATTACCTTATCGTTTGCGTCTAAAAGTGAAACGAGTAAGTCAAAGTTAGTTTGGGTTTGCTTAGTGTGATTTTGTACTGTTGTGGTTAGCGTTAGTTCACCGTTTGTGTAATTGTCAATCAAAGTGGTATTAGCTTCAAAATCACTTATACGCACTTTTGGCGCTGCATATAAATATACATCGCGCTCAATACCACTCATACGCCACATGTCTTGGCATTCAAAGTAAGACCCTGTTGAATAGCGGTAAACTTGTAATGCTAAAGTATTTTCACCTTTAGAAACGTATGGCGTAATATCAAATTCGGCGGCAGTTTTAGAATCTTCTGAATAACCAACTTGCTGACCATTTACATAAATATAGAACGCAGACTTTACCGCCCCAAAATGAATAAGGATTTGTTTGTTATTCCAGCTTTCGTCGATGTTAATTATTTTTCGGTATGAGCCAACCGGATTATAGTAACGCGGCAGCTCAATTTGCTCAGTATTAGGTATTAAACAGTAGTGAGAGTGATAAAAAGGAGAACCGTAACCATTTAGCTCCCAATTGGCAGGGACGGCTATTTCATCCCAGCTTGCGTCATTGAAGGTTACTTTTTCAAATCCATTTGGTTTTCTACTAGGCGAGTCAACCCAGTTAAACTTCCACTGCCCATTTAGTAATTTATAACTATCTAACTGCCAAGGCTCTAGTGTAAATGCGTTTTGCTCATTTTCTGTAGGATAATAGAACGCGCGGGGTGGGAGTTTATTTACTCTAAATATACTTGGATCCTGCCAAGCCTGAGCAACTTGCTGTTCTATTGCAATGCTTGGCAAGCTAGTTATTAATAAATAAAGTCCCCCAAAGCATAGAAGCTTTTTTAGATAACCTTTAAGCCGCATCCTGTTCTCCTTTAATTTTTTATCATATAAATATGCTAATTAAACTTTAGCGTATTTTTAACAATTAAGAAACCTAATTAATAGAGACTACAACGGCGGCTATGGGGACTATTTCTAATCAACTAAGTTTCAGACTATTCAATATAATGTTTTTTATAGCGCTTTGTTAATTTAAGAGATCTAATTTGGTCGCAAATTAAAGTAAACACTGCTGATGCATTTTCTTTCGCACCTTTGCCTTGGCCTATACGACGAATTTGCCTTTTTACTAATGCCATGGTGGCAAGGCCTGCTATGGTTTTATCTTTAATCTGAACGTTTGGCGCTGCAGGAATAAACTCGGGTTGTTTTTGCCAAATACTGACTAAATCAGGTTTATACGCAAGTGCCGTTGCAATACCGGCCAAAGCTACGCCAGAATCAATAACATTATTAGCCACTGATAGGCGACTGATACCACCCGTGGTCATAATAGGAATACTGGATTGTTCACTAATTGTTTTGGCAAATTCTAAAAAGTACGCTTCACGAGCGAGTGTACGTTCATCGGCCGTTTTACCTTGCATGGCAGGTGCTTCGTAACTACCGCCCGAAAGCTCAACAAAATCTATATTTAAGTCACTTAATAGATTAATTACTGCTTGGGCGTCGCTAGGTTCAAATCCACCGCGCTGAAAATCAGCCGAATTTAGTTTAACCGATACCGAAAAGTTATTTGCGCAACTAGCCTTAATCTTTTGCGTTATTTCTGTGAGTAAACGCGCTCGATTTTCAAGGCTACCACCGTATTTATCATCACGCTTATTGGTTAAAGGCGATAAAAACTGTGCTAATAAGTAACCATGAGCCGCATGTATTTGCACGCCATCGAACCCTGCCTTTTGTGCTTGTAATGCCGTATTTGTGAATCGCTCAATCACATCATCAATTTCATTGTGTGTCATTGCTTTTGGCTGGCCAAATAAATGAGAGTGTTTTCCCATGCTTAATGCCACATTGGAGGCTGAAAGAACCTTTCCCCCCATTTTTTTAAACACTTGACGACCTGGGTGATTAATTTGCATCACAATTTTACTGTCGTTTTGCTGCCCTAAACGCGCAAGCTCCGCAAAAGGCGTTATATCGGTATTATGCTCAAGCGCAAGGCCACCGGGGCCAGTCATAGCTAAGTGATCAACCATTACATTACCGGTAATAATTAAACCAACCCCGCCCTTAGCCCATGCGTTATAACAATTTTTAAGTACTTGAGAGGGGGGTGAGATCGGCATCTGCTAGGTTTTCTTCCATGGCCGCTTTTACTAGCCTATTTTTTAATACTAAACCGCTAGGTAAAGTAACCGATGTAAATACGCTCTGTTGTTGATTTTTTGGCATGTTAGTAACCGTTTAAATTGACATTAATGCCACTATAACTTTAAAGTCAGCTTTAAGGTCAAGGCAGTATTTATAACTAATTTAGGACCACTATGAAAATAAGTGAGCTTGCAAAACTTGTTGGCGTTGCCCCCAGTACAATTCGTTATTACGAAGGCAAAGGTTTATTACCAAAAGGCAGCCGCAACAGTAATGGTTATAGACAATACGACCATTCAAGCATTGAGCAAATAAAAATGATTAAGTTTGCACAGAGTTTAGGGTTTTCGTTAGAGGAGATACCAACATTAAAAACGCCAGAAAACGATCTGGATCACACTGTTATTATTGAACGTTTGCAGCAAAAGCAAAACGAAGCGAATGCGCTGATTGCTCAGCTGCAAAAAAAGTCGCAGCGTATCGGTGATTTAGTCACGCAATTAAATGCAAGCTGGTCAAATGGACAATGTTTAACACAACAACAAATGAGTGACTTATTGGATGAGGTTCAGTTTTAACGGTTAGGTGCTTTGATGTGTGTTAAGAATACCCAAGCAAAAAACAGCATAAACACAAAATCGTTGATACCGTAAATACTGTAAAAAATTCCCGCGAATACATCTTTATCGTAAACGTCATCAAGGTTATTGTTTGCTAACCATAATGACCAAGCAACAACATAAACCAGTTTTTCAATTACAAAAGCGCCAGCTAACCACTTTATATTTGAGGTAATAAAAGCACTAGCCAAATATGCTAAGCCCCATATAACAATCATTAACAAGCCAAAATTAGACATAACAACAGGGTCTAGTTCGTTTATTATGGAATTTGTAAAAAACCGCGAGAACAGTAAAACGCCACCTATATTCATGGCTGCAGCCATAATAAAACCCAATTTTATTAGTTTATTTTTTGTCATTTTTTTCTTCCTATCAGGCTTATTAATTAAAGCGGAAAACTTAATCACATATTTTGTTAGTGAACTTCAAGCTGCATTGCTGTTTTTAAAATACCATGTGCGGGCAACCATTGTTTATATTCAGAAAAGCCATGTTTTTTATATAAATTTATTGCTGGCGTATTTGCTACAGCCGTTTCTACTATAGCTTTATTATACGTATACAAAGTAAGCGCATGAGCAATTAGTTTACCTGCGATTCCTTTTTTAAAGTAGCAAGGGTGCACTGTTAAGCTTTCGATACTTAAGCAATTATTTTTTACTGTAATTTCTATAACCCCCGCAAGCGTACTCTCACAATAAAAACCATAAAATAGCGCGTTGCTGCGCACAATGGCATGCTGCGTTCTACTAAGAGGAGGAAAATGTTCAGCCTTTATTAAAAGGGCCTCTGTTTTATAAGCACATTGAAAAACGTTATAAATTTGCTCTGCAACAGAAGGAACTGCATTTTTTAGTTGAGTGATCATTTTAATTTCACTTATTTATTTTTAGATACTGCAGCGATTGGAAAAAATGAATTATTAATTGGTATATTCAATTAGCTCTTCAACGTATAAATACCCTTTTTGACGCTGAGTTAACTTAATGAATGTTTTTAGTGTTGGTGCATACAAGTGTATGTCTTGTGTGTCGGCTGAATAGCCTCTCGAATTAGTAATTTTACCCGTGTACTCAATGGTGTAGGCTTTATATGTGCCAGCTTCTACTTTTTCATCTTTAAAAGAGACAACTTTAGCGTTTTGAATTGTTGAGCCTTTGGTGCCATCTTCGCTTTCCCAGTGCTCTTCAAACACCCATGTTTTGCCTACATATAACGGCCAATAATAACGCGAGGTTTTGCTGTTATTTGGTTTTGTTAATACCTTTAGTAACGTAGATCCCTTAGCCGTTAACATACTAAGTGCGCCATTTTCGCTGACTATTTGTTTAGTATCGGTGCCTTGTGCACGTATTTCATTGCTAGGTGTTACCCCTTTATATTTCCATACCCACTTTTCCCCTTCACTATAATCAGCTTCTGTTGGCTGATACGCTTTTTCATTTGAAGCTTGAGCAAAAAAGCTTAATAGGCTTAAGGCAAAAATAATAATTTTAGCGTTCATTCACGTTGTTCCTTTTATTGATTTTTGTATGTGTGTTCAAACCAAATAATTAGGTGTATTGACCTGAAAAAAGTGTGAACAATAGCGCTTACAATTTATATGCGCTTTTATAAAGCTAAAAGGACTAATCTAACTCTAACTGTGCTCGCTCTACGCTCTCGTTGGGTAACTCTTTTTGAACAGATACACCAAGCTCTTTAAATTCGGCGGCTTGTTTAATTAAGTTTCCCTTACCTCGGTAAAGCTGAGAAAAGGCCTTGTCGTAACTTTCTTTTGCTCGGTCTAATTGTTTACCAACACCTTCCATGCTGAGTAAAAAGCCATTTAATTTGTTGTAGAAGCGCTCTGCACGATTTGCCAGTTCCTTTGAATATTTAGTTTGCTCTTCAAAACGCCACAGCTGTTTAACAATATTTAAACTGGTTAACAGCGTAGTGGGAGTAGCGACCAGAATGTTTTTTTCTATCGCTTGTTGATAAATATCACTTTGATATTTAAGCGCCTCTACAAAGGCTGACTCTATAGGTACGAACATAATGACAACCTCTGGTGAATTTAACCCCGGGAGGCGGTCATATGATTTACTGGCTAGTTCGTTTATTCGAGCCGTAACTGCATTTACATGCTCTTTAATAGCTTGATTAGCATCTAGTTCATTTTCAGCATTTACATAACGGGTGTAGGCATTAAGGGATGTTTTTGCATCTATAACTAAATGTCGCTCTTGTGGTAAGTACACTACAACATCTGGGCGCAAACGACCGTCCTCGGTATTAAACGAGACCTCGCGTTTGTAATCGGTACCCGCGCGTAAGCCTGCGCTATCGAGTACATTTTCGAGCATGAGTTCGCCCCAGTTACCTTGGGTTTTCTTTTGCCCTTGTAAGGCGTTACTTAGCTTATCGGCTTGCTCTGTGATGGATTGGCTTTTGGCTTGTAAATGTAAAAGCTCAGTTTTTAATTGTGCACGCTGTTTTAAGTCCTCAACATGAATTGATTCCATTTTATCTCTAAAGCCTTTTAACTCACCTTGAACGGGTTTAAGCAGTTGTTCAATACTTTCTTGGTTAGTCACTTTAAAGCTTTGGGTTTTTTCATCGAGGATTTTATTGGCTAAATTTTCAAACTCTTTTTTAAGTACGTTTTTACTTTCTTCTATTTGAGCTAACTGCTCAGTAAAGCTTTGCTGCTTTTGCTCAAGCATAGTTCGCATGGAGTTAAGCTCTACATCGCGTTGATTATATTGTGCACGCAACTGCGTTATTTCTGTTTCGGCTTTTTGCCAAAACTGATTGTATTGCATGCTTTGTTTTTCTTGTTCACTGCAGCGCGTTTTAAAATGCTGCGCTTCGTCGCGTTGTTCTTGGTGGCTATGCTCAAGCAACTCATGTTCATCTTGTAAGGCGCTAAGTTGCTCAGCTTTGTTATCGAACTGACTTTGTAATAAAGAGAGTTGCTGTTGTTGCTCGTTAATTGCTTTTTTTAATTTTCTGCGAGGCAAAACACCAATAACACTATAAAGCACAACACCTGCCGTAAACCCTGCAGCTGTGCTTACCCAATCAATTTGGGTGAGTATTTGAGTAATCATAAAATAAACTTATAAAATTTATGGACATGCCATCATAACGAATAAGTTTGAGTAGAAGTAGGGGGTAACAAATAACAGCCATAAAAAAAGCCAGTTCAAATGAACTGGCTCAACCATTACTAAATAAGTAACACAACAGGGGAATCAACATAAAACTTGAATTAACTGCAATTAATCAACAAGCACAATAGTAGACGCCCTGTTTTGAATTAAGTTCATTAAAAGATCAAATTATTTTAAAAAACTGATCTTTGGCAAATAAAGCATTAAACGGTAAAAATTAAACATAAAAAAAGCCAGTTCAAAGTGAGCTGGCTTGATCATTACTAAATAAGTAACTAAATGGGGGGGAATCAACATGAAAACTTGTGTTAACTGCAATTAATCAACAAGCATAATAGTAGACGCCGTGCGTTCAAATAAGTTCAAAAAAAAGATCAAATTAGTTTAAATAACTTAAGCCCCGACTAATAACCAACTAAACACTAAAAACAGGCATAAAAAAAGCCAGTTCAAAATGAACTGGCTTAATCATTACTAAAAATTAGTAACTAAATAGGGAATCAACATGAAAACTTGTGTTAACTGCAATTAATCAACAAGCATAATAGTAGACGCCCTGCAGTTAAATAAGTTCAAAAAAGATCGCACTAATTTTAAAATAAATTAATTTTTTATAAGTGACAGCATTTGTTGCTCATCGAACTGTGTAAAACTCATTGATTTGTCTGTAAATAATGCATCAACAAGTGCTTGTTTATCTTCTTGCATTTTAAATACTTTTTGTTCAATTGAATGACTCATAATCAACTTATAAACAAAAACTGGGTTTGTTTGCCCAATGCGATAGGCACGATCGGTGGCTTGTTTTTCTACTGCGGGGTTCCACCATGGATCGAAATGAATAACCGTATCGGCTTGCGTTAAATTAAGCCCAGTGCCGCCTGCTTTTAAGCTAATTAAAAAAACAGACGTTTTGCCACTGGTAAACTCATCTATAACTTTATCGCGATGGCGAGTTTGGCCTGTTAATAAACTAAAGTTAATGTCCAATTCAGTTAATTGCTTTGCAATTAAATCTAACGCTGATGTAAATTGGCTAAATATAATTACTTTACGCCCCAAACTTAGCATTAAAGGGAGGTGAGTAGATAACCATTCTAATTTGGCAGACCCGGCTTGTGTATCGGGTTCAATGAGCTTTGGATGACAACAAATTTGTCTTAGCTTCAGTAAAGCCTCTAAAAAGGCAAGTTTACTTTTTTGAACGCCTTGCTCAGCAAATAAATCAATAAGTTTTTCTTCAAGGGCACGTGTTATCCCTTGATACATTTCTTTTTGTTTAGGCTCAAACTCAAACTCTTTAGTTATTTCTGTTTTTTGCGGCAGTTCTTGCGCCACTTGTGCTTTTGTTCGGCGTAGTATAAACGGCATTATGAGTGCTTTTAATTGCTCTGCACGCTGCATGTCGGCCTCACGCTCAATAGGCGTTTGAAAATGTTGTTTAAAATGAGCCTGAGAGCCTAAAAGAGAGGGCATAGCAAAGTCGAGTAAAGACTTGAGTTCAAGCAAGTTGTTTTCGATTGGGGTACCGCTTAAGCACAATTTAAAATCAGCATTAAGACGTTTTACCAATCGAGATACTTGCGCCGTGTCATTTTTAATATATTGCGCTTCGTCTAGCACTATGTTTTCAAAAAAAAGCGGTGAGTAATAAGCTATATCACGTTTTAACAAAGGGTAAGTAGTCAATATACACTGTGCTTGCGCTAGATGTTGCAGTGGCTCGTTACGATTAGACCCAAATATAGTAGTTACCTTTAATCCTTTGGTAAATTTAAGTATTTCGTTTTGCCAGTTACTCACTAAACTGGTTGGACACACGATTAGTGTAGGACCTGCCTGCGGACGATTGTACGTACTCGTTAAAAACGCAATGACCTGCAGTGTTTTACCCAACCCCATATCGTCAGCTAAAATGCCACCAAGTTTGTGGCGTTTTAAAAAACTAAGCCAATCAATACCTTGCTGTTGATACTCTCTAAGTTCGACAGACTCATTTAAACCATGCAGCGATACGCTCGGCATTGTTTTATGTGTATTGTTAAGCTCCTCAAGATAGAGCTCGAGTGAGTCGTCGTGCAGCTCAACATTAATTGCAGTGTGTTTTACAAGTTCTGGCAAGTACGAAAGGGGTATATTAAATTCGTCACGTGTTTTTACAAACTCAAAACGTTGCTTAAAATCAGACAAAACGTTCATGGCTGACTTATTAATAACACCAAATTGGCGACCAACAGGGTAGTAATGGAATAACTGACTTTGTCGATTTAACGATTGATAAAGTGAATCTTCGTTACTAAAAAGTTGTGCAAGCTTGCTGCTGTTAATAAGCACTTTACAGTGCATTTGATGCCCTGCAGCTCTATTAGCAATCAGTGTAACTTCACTTTGCGGATTGGCGATATCCATCTTACCAACAGTTACTTTCCAACCATGCTCTTTAAAGCTAGGAAATACCTCGTAAGTTAACCAGTGCAAATGAATTGCTGATTGCTTATTAAAAGTAAACTCGCTTTGTAAACCCCCTTTACAAAATTCAAAACCTAAATTAACAAGCTCATTGGTTACTGTATTTTCAAACGCGCTGTTAATTAAATTATTTGGCGCTGTACCTGCGGGGTAATGTTTATTTTTATACTTAAATGATAAAGACAGCCTTAAACCAGCCTCTTCCATAGTCACTTTAATTACTGCATTACTCGCTGTATGCGGTAAAACAGATTGCGTATTGGTGGGATGGGGGATAACACCCGCACCAAAGTTATCTGCAAGCTGTTTATAAATACGGTCAAAATTAGGGCTGTGTATTGCAGGCATGGTTTGTAAATGGGCTATTTCATCGCCACTTAACGGTGTGCGTATACGGCCAACTTTTAAGTGGTCAAGGTCAAGGTATGTAGGAGGTGTAGTTTTGAGTACCGCCCAATTTTTACTTTGTTCTAAATTAACGACTAATTTTGTAAGCTCTTTTTCTTGTTGCCAATTAAAACTAAGCGCCTGGCCACTTTGAGGCTTTATTGCAGTTCGAGAACGATGCAAAAATAAGCGCTCGGTTGCAATCAACTGCTGTAACGCGCTAAACCCCCATTGACCTTTTAACTCAAGACTACCAACTGCATTTTGTGAACGGATCCAACTATAAAGTCTAAAGTCGCTTTCAAGTAAATCATTTGGCGTTATAAAGCTATTTAATTGCTGGTCGGTTAGATTGCGCCCTAAGGTATAATTTTGGTCTTTGTCGAAATTAGCTATTTTAGGAGATATAAATACTTTTTTATTTTCAACACATAATACAAAAAGTAGTACTTGAGACGGTGTTGTTGATCCGGTACTTTTAAGTGTACTTAATTCGCTGAACCAATCATTTATAAAATAGTCTTCGCCATACTCACCGGAGTGCTCAATTTTGAGCTTTAACAAAATGGCTGCTAGGTGTAGGCATTTAGATTTGATATTACAGGTACAGTGGGTATCAACAGAATAACCTGTTGGTAATTTACTGATCTCGATTCGCTGATTATAAGAGGCGCCGGTATCACTTTGAACGGTTGAGTCTATCACCGAAAAGTCACTGTTATGTTCTAACCAGGCGATTTTACCATTTTTATAATACGCTTTACCCTTTGCCAACACATTTGGCTTAAACAGTTTATTTATAAAACGCTCAGAAAGAGGAAACTGGGTAGCCTGCTCATTTTTAATTTCTTCAAAAATAGCCAGTAAATCATTTTTTGATAAGTTAGCAGACATGTCACTCAAAGGATTAATTTTTTAAAATAATTTTCCCAGTATATGCCTTATAAGCGCTGAGCTAAAGCACTATTCACAGTAATGTAAACTGGTTGGAGTTGATAGGTTAGTAAAAATTCGGTTTATGATGGTAAACGGTAGCGTAATAAAAAACGAACAGTAACCCACAAATAACAAACAAAATATAAACACCTTACGCACAACGTAGGGGCTTTACAGATCATAATTTTACTAAGAGATAAGCTAATGACAGAAAAAATACTGGGAAGTGGAAAATAGTTAGTAAAAAAATGATCTCATTAATGCTATTTAAGTAAAATCGCTATGACAACACGAACATGGATCAAATTTTTACTAACTAGACAGACTGCTAGATCATGTTTTAACTAACTGATAGAACCTAGCAGATCGTTATTTTACTAACTAATTAAATGCACTTAATAACTTAGTCAACTGCTCTAAACGTTTGTCGGTCATTACTTTATTATTAATTTTAATCGACACATCGCCACTTTTTAAATTTCGTTGCAACATTACATACTCGTTTTCCAACACAGCTTCTTTCTTTGAAGGGGCTTGAGGTTCTGCAGTCAATAACTTAGTGATAGCCATAGCACGCTTGTCGTCACTTGTGATGGCGTTTACCACAGTGTTACTAGCGACATCAGCTACTAATTGGCTAAAGCTCTCAGCGTCGCGCTCCTTGGCAATAACAAGCTTTTTAGCGACTTCTCTTCCAACGTGATTTGCTGTTGGGTACAAAACAATAACAGAAGACGGTATTTGCTCATACGCTTTTATTGCATCTGCAATTGCTGTGTGGGATACACCTTCAATGGCTGCAATTTCGCGATACGATCCTTTTTTACCCTGTTCGAGAAGTTCGTTTTTGGTTTGTTGATAAGCTTGACCTAATTCCCACAAGCTGGGTGCTATGTATTGGTCAGACGAAACAGCTAAAATTTTAGCATCTTGCTCTGTGAAATCGCTTGAACTTAAAACAAGATAATCTGCTTTACCTAAAATACACGCCATTCTGCGGCGAGAACCAGCGAGTACTAAACTTGTATCTCCTTGCTCCCAAAGCAGAGCTGGATGCTGATTTCGTCCATCTTCACGAATAGCAGGAAGAATATCCGACACCGATTTTTCGTTTAAAAGCGACTGAACACGACGGTTTTTGCCATAAACATGAGTCGTTTTTTCAATATCAGCATGTGAAATTACTTTACAAACAAGGGTAATTTGTCGCGAAGAATCACTCGGTGCCGGCATTTTAATTACATCGCCAGCATTAGCTTGTTCTAAAAGCGCATCAAGGCTGCTATTTCCTACAGCTGTTGCAAATGGGTCTAAGCGGGTGTCGTTTTTACGTTTTTTAGCCATTATTATTTAACATCCTTACTTAGGTGTATTTAATTTTGATTGAGTAGACTGCCAGTTTGATCGGATCAGCATTTCAAGTTCGTCAACAACATCTTTAATATTTTCTTGTGCTCGCATAAGAGACTCGCGACTTGCTAAACTGTCTGATGCTTTTTGATCAAAAATGGTATTAAACGATGATGAGCTCGCCGTGATAGCTGAACTATGGTTAATTGGGTAACTCATTACTTGGCGACCAAAAGCACTACGTACATCTTTAACAATGTCACGTTGTGAATGGTTACCTTTTACGTAATTAGTAACTAAAAACTGCATAAAGTCCCAACCTTCATGGCCAAGTGCGGCAACAGTATGATAAATCTCACCTAAACGTTTTAAATATTTATTATTAGCATCAAAATCAACAGCTTCTGGATGAACAGGAATTAACATAGCTGTAGATGCCATTAATGCATTATAAAACATAAAGTTGAGGGTAGGGGCAGTGTCGATTAGTAATATGTCGAACTCGTCTTTTACCGGATCAATTACTTTTTCGAGTAATTTATGATAATGACGTGTTTCTTCATAATTTGATGTGTCTTTGAGTAAAGTGGCGGTTTCGTGTTCAAAGTAAAAGTCATCCATACCGGAAGGTAAAACACGAATATTAGGAATATGTGTTGGTAAAAATGAACTTGAAACAAATTCTGGCCAGGTTTCACCGTCGTCTAAGTCGATACAATCGCGCATTAGATCTCCGACAGTAATGGGATCGTGTTCACTCGATGGGAAAAAACTCGATGAAGAACCTTGAGGGTCTAAATCTATAATCCCAATTCGGTATCGCTTAATATTAGTGGTGGCAAGTGCCGCTGCAATATTAACCATACTGGTTGTTTTGCCACAGCCCCCTTTGAGTGAATTAATAACAATAACTTGTAGTTTATCACTATCAGAACGGTGATCTGGCTTTATGTCCATAATATCTGCCATTGCAAATATATTAACCAATGTGTAAGCATAATGGCCGTTAGCGCCCCGTTTGATATTCAAATCGTCAAAATCGCCATTATCATGACGACGTTTTAGTGTACGATTGTTACATCCTAATAAATCAGCGGCTGCTTTTTGGGTGTATGTTCTTAATTCTTTTTCTTCTGATTTAAGATGAGCGCGATAATGTTGAATACGTCCTTCTAATGACTTTTCAGCAACTTCGGCAGTTGCTTTTAAAAGTCGATAGGTATCAAGCGCATTATTGTTAATTGACATACTTTCCTTCCTCAAAGTTAAGCAATTAGTATAATGTCCATTCAAATACCTGTAAACAACTATTTATGACGACATGTGTTTTAAAAAGAAGACATCATAATATAAATTTACACCTTTAATATTGCTTAGTATAAATAAAGAAGTTTAAAGGTGGTTAAATATATAAGGTAATAAAGGTTAAGAGGTTAAAAGTGTAGTTTAACTATATGATAAATATAAATAAACTATAAAAAGTTAGATCAGCATTATACGTGGTTAAGATCAGATCTTTAATAACTAACAGATCAGCATTTTATTAACTGCTAAATAAATTTTATAGTTATACACAGCTTACCCTTAAGGTTATAAACAAATAGGTCGATTAAGATCATGCTTTTACTAAGTAAATTAGAATGTTATGCACCGTTCAATGTAGAAAAAGCAGCTATCAATTGGTATAGATCTGATCTGTAGTAAGTACAGATCAGATCTATGCTAACTAACTAAGTCCTTATCCACAGGCTAGTATGAAAAAGAGCAAATTTGTCGTGCTTTGCAGTCTAAATTTAGCATAGCAGTGGACAAATTTATAACTGAGTTAGTAAAAATGAGATTTGAAATGCACGTGTTAGTATAATAATGATCTTAAATTAAAGAAAAATGCTAGTACTTAGTATAAAACTGATCTGAGTAGATTAATTAGAGCCAGATCACTTTTATACTAACTTAAACATTTAACTTTTTTTGTTTTATGTGTTGTTATTAGCTGTCGCAATAATAAATGGAAATAAGAACAATGAGCCGAAAGGTCAACATCTCGGTAGATAACTTGCCTGATACACTAAGAGGCCAAATTCACGGGGTGGAAAGTGCAATTGATAATGAAAGTTTAGCACTATTTACAGATAACAAAGATGTTCGCATTTCTATCGAGAATGCAGCTCATGGTTTACGTGCCTATTCAAATACATTTAATCATTACGATTTATGGGGACGTTTTGTTCGATCGGGTCATAAAAAACTTCCATTAGAAGAAGCGCCTAAAAAAACAATCATTACACGTAAAATATCAGAAAAAGTAGATGGTATTTTATACGATGGCGAAATAAAAATAACACCCGCCGTTGTTAGTACCCGCAAAGATGGTGAAGATATTGAATACCTAGTATGGCCATCAGATAGAGAAGAAAAAGTAGAGCGAGCTCTTATCCGTTTAGCCTCAAAAGGTAAAATAGTAAAAATAAATTTTAAGTCCGGTATTCAATATGCCGTTGTTTTTTCGATGAATGAATTAGCACAAGAACTTAAAGCCGTTGGTCAGTCCATGCCATATCCTGCAATTAAAGAATCACTTGAAGCACTTCAAGGGTCAAAACTTTCATTTAAATACTCTGCAACAGATACTAAAAATTCAGACATTGATGATTCATTCTACGAGTCAAACATGAATTTTTTATCGTCTTTGCATTTTAGTGGGAAAAAAGGTCAGGGCGGTAATGTTAAATGTGTTGCCTGTTTAAATGCTTTCGTTCATAACATGATCGATAACTTAGAATATAAAGGTTATTATTTTAACAGTGCACAAGAACTAAAGCGTGGTTTATCACGTTGGATGATGCTGCGTTTGTATCACTTATGGCGCTACGCGGCACCAGGTAAAACATATCATTTTAGATTACTTTCTATTATGGAAAAATATGGTTCGATATATTCAACCGACAACATAACAGAAAACAAATTAAAAGCATTACGTCGTGATATGACAACTACCATGAAAGACCTTATAGAAAAGGGTGCCATTTCAGAATACAGCATTACCAATGTTAAAGACGATAAGACCGGTAATATTATAGATTACACCTATGAAATGCATCCGTCAGATCAATTTTGTGATGAAATACTTACATTGAATAAGCATAACAAACGTATAGAAATTCAAGGCGGTAAACGCATAGTTGAAAATGCCGTTTTAATAGATGAAGATAAAATAGAAGAAATAGTCGAAAAATAGTTTATTATTTATCTTTGCTATACAAATACTAAAAGGCCACTAAATGTGGCCTTTTTAACATAATTAATTTGTTACTTGTTCAAGGTAAAGCCTATCAACCAGGAAATCATAATCTCGTTTTCGAGGATGACTATCTGGCTTTTCGTAATCTGGTAAGGTTCCTATTTTAACATCGGGCTCTGGGTTTATTAATATAAATGGTAATGCAGCACTAACGTGGTAACGATTTTGTGCAGTGTATCTGATATTTACTTGAGGACTAACTCGAGTAGGGCGTCTTATTCTTAGTTTTTCCTTCTCACCTAAGCTAGCAATCCTCATTTGTTCTTGAGCGACTAGAGATTGCCACTTTTGCTGATCGATCATTCTTGGATTTGTATAACCTGCAGATTTACTCAACATTTCAAGAGCCATCTTTTTAGTGAGGGTTTTAGTTGCATGTTTGTGCATCCATGTAAATCTAACAGAAAAAGGTGATTCACTCTCACTGTGTATTTTTCTGTATGCAGCTAAAGTAATTAAATTTGGTACTGCATTATGAACAGCTTCAAAACGAGCGTCGTTGTTATCAATACTTAGAATACATTCCTTAAATGCTGCTTTAGCTTTATTAACCTGATTAATCCTATCATTGAGTGCCTGCTTATTAGCATTTTTTATAACTAACAAACCAGGGTGCCTTTTAAGTACTCGGCTACTTAACCCTGACTTTGTATACATATCAGTAAATGAATTAAGAATAGCTCGTAGGGCATTATCTCCCGTTAGTTTTGAAACGGGTATACTTTGCGGGACATTATTTTCTTCACTAGTAAGAACCTCAGGCAATTTATAGTATTCAGCTTTTGAGTATTCACATTGTTTGAGTTCATCAATTAACAATGAGGTAAGCTCACTCATAAAATCAAACTGACTTCTTATTTTTATTTTAGAGACCATCACACACCAAGAACACATCGTACTTTAATAAGAAATGATACTAACCTTTTGCTTTGATCGCTAGTTCTTTATAAATTTATTGTGCTGAGATAAACATTTCTTATAGATTTAGTATGATGTGTTCTTTGCTGTTTAGCATATAAGCCCTTATTTATATTAGATATTATTAATGTTATAGGTAGGCCGCTTAAACTTGGTTGTGCTCCTTTAGCATATATGAGTATAAATACAATCCTCATGATTATAATTGTTAAATTTAACTGTAAAGTTTAGAATACAATTGACGCAAATTAAGTATGATGTGTTCCTTCTTATTCTGTATATAATATCTGGTATTAAGCTTAGTGTTCTCGAACTCTTTGAAATTAACATTTACAGGTGTAATTAACTGATAATAAATGGTTTTAATAATAGTTTGATTAAGCTAATTTATGAAATATACACATATGGAAAGTTGTTAATTGGTGTTTATAACTAGCCCATAACAAAATAATTAGTAAATAGTGAATTTAGTACTTGAACAGAGGTACGTGCATACGTTAATTTCAGTACATCAGGTAAAGTAGGAATGAGGAAAGAATATGCAATCGTGGAACCCAAATAGCTGGAGAGAGCTGCCAATACTGCAGCAGCCACAATACCCAGATCAAGACGTGTTAAAATCTGTTGAAGGCCAATTAAAAACTGCACCCCCGTTAGTTTTTGCAGAAGAAACTCGTAGTTTATTTAAGCAACTTGAAGATGTATGTGAAGGCCGTGCATTTTTACTTCAAGGTGGAGACTGTGCAGAATCGTTTAGTGATTTTAATGCAGCAAACATTCGCGACACATTTAAAACAATTTTACAAATGGCTGTAGTTTTAACCTACGGCGGTAAATGCCCAGTTGTAAAAATTGCCCGTATGGCTGGACAGTATGCAAAACCACGTTCTGCTGATTTAGAAACTATTGACGGTGTTTCACTTCCATCATACCGTGGCGACATAATTAACAACATAGACTTCACAGCTGAAGCCCGCATACCCGATCCGCAACGTTTAATGACTGCTTACCACCATAGTGCAGCTACATTAAACTTACTACGTGCATTTGCACAAGGTGGCCTTGCAGATTTACACCAGGTCAATCGCTGGAACATGGGGTTTGTAGCCGCCAATCCTCAAAAGCAAAAGTACCAACAGCTTGCTGATAAAATTCAAGACGCATTAGAGTTTATGGAAGTATGTGGTATTAATTCGACCATTGCACCAAGCCTTAAAGAGACAGATCTCTACACATCTCACGAAGCATTGTTATTGGGCTATGAAGAAGCACTAACACGACGCGATCACTTATCAGGCGACTGGTATGACTGTTCAGCGCATTTTGTTTGGATCGGTGAGCGCACACGTCAATTAGACCACGCACACATTGAGTTTTTTAAAGGAATTAAAAACCCAATTGGTGTAAAAGTAGGTCCTGGTATGGACCCAGATGAATTAATCCGCCTAATTGATGCATTAAATCCTGACAATATTCCAGGACGATTAACCTTAATTACACGCATGGGTGCAGATATACTGCCAGAGAAACTACCAGCACTCGTACGTAAAGTACAACAAGAAGGGCGTAAGGTAATTTGGAGTTCAGATCCAATGCATGGCAATACTGAAAAAGCGACCTCTGGATACAAAACGCGTAATTTCGACAATATAATGCGCGAAATCAGCCAGTTTTTCTCTGTTCACAAAGCAGAAGGTTCATATGCAGGTGGCGTTCATCTAGAAATGACAGGTCAGCACGTTACAGAGTGTACCGGCGGAGCGTATGGTCTATCAGACGACGATTTAGCACAACGTTACAAAACACAGTGTGACCCACGTCTTAATGCAGACCAAGTATTAGAGCTAGGGTTTTTAGTTGCTGATTTATTAAAAGACGCACGTAAATAAAGACTCTCACATATAAAAAAAGCCGCTTAACAGCGGCTTTTTTGTGGCGTAAATATTTAAATAAGTTAGTACTTACGACGCTCTAAATCCGTATCCATCAATATTTTTGCAGAAATTTCTTCAACCGAATGATGGGTTGAATTGAAGTAGGCAATTTTATGACGCTTGTAAAGCATTTCAACCTCACGTACTTCAATACGACACTGCCTTATAGATGCATATTTAGAGTTGGCCATGCGTCGATGCCTAATTGCAGCAAGTCTCTCTGGGTCAATAGTTAAACCAAACAATTTATGTTTATAAGGTACTAAACATTTAGGCAAGCCTTCGCTTTCTAAATCTTCTTCGGTAATAGGGTAGTTTGCTGCTTTAATGCCATATTGCAACGCTAAATATAAGCTCGTTGGGGTTTTACCACTTCGGCTCACACCTATTAAAATAATATCAGCCTCGGAAAAGTTTTTGATATTGCCGCCGTCGTCATTCATTAAAGCATAATTCACCGCGTCTATTCTAAAGTCATAACTTTTTTCATGTATAGAGTGTGTACGATGCATTTTTGGTACAGGTGCCACCTGTAATTCTTTTTCAATTTTTTCGCTATACGTGGTCAAAAAATCATATGGGATAGCATCCGCTGACTTTATGATTTCGCTTAAACTGTGATTAACAAATGTAAAAAACACAAAGGGCTTTTCACCCGTTTTTGCAGCTGTTGCATTTATTAACGCTTTAATTTCGTGTGCTTTTTCTTCTGTTTCTACGAAAGGAATAGTTTTGTGATTAAAATCGATTGGAAACAAAGATAACGTTGCATGCCCAAACACTTCTGATGTAATTGCTGTTCCATCAGATATATAAAATGCAGTTCTCATAATTAACCTTTTTGTTACTTTTAATCCCTAAAATGGGTTACTCACGGTTTACGCGAGGACTGTTGCCAGTGTAGAATGAAGGTGGCCTTTATAAAAGGTTTTCTTTCTTAACTCTCACAGTTTCAACTACAATTTGTTTTTTGGAGAAAGACCCGTGCAAGAATACGTTCTCTGGTATCAAGAGCTTGGTATGCAAGATGTTCCTCGAGTTGGCGGCAAAAATGCCTCTCTTGGTGAAATGATCTCTAACCTAGCTAACGCTGGTGTACAAGTACCGGGTGGTTTCGCAACAACCGCCGATGCTTTTAATGAGTTTTTAGACCAATCAGGACTCAATGCCAAAATTCATGACATCTTAGATACACTCGATGTTGATGATGTAAATACACTCGCCAAAGTAGGTGCCGATATCCGCCAATGGATAATCGATACACCATTCCAACCAAATTTAGACCAAGCCATTCGCGATGCATACAGCCAACTTCATGGTGATACATCAGCTGATGTGTCATTTGCTGTACGTTCATCAGCAACCGCTGAGGATATGCCAGACGCATCTTTTGCAGGCCAACAAGAAACATTTTTAAATGTTGTTGGTATCGATTCGGTTATGGTTGCTATAAAGCATGTATTTGCATCTTTGTTTAACGACCGCGCAATTTCTTATCGTGTTCACCAAGGTTATGATCATCGTGGTGTTGCATTATCTGCAGGCATACAGCGTATGGTACGCTCTGATAAATCAGCATCTGGCGTTATGTTCAGTATCGACACTGAATCTGGCTTTGAAGATGTTGTATTTGTAACCTCAAGCTACGGTTTAGGTGAAATGGTTGTACAGGGTGCTGTTAACCCAGACGAATTTTATGTACATAAACCAACATTACTAAAAGATAAGCCATCTGTAGTGCGTCGTAATATTGGCTCTAAAGCCATTCAAATGATTTATTCAAACGACAAAGCACATGGTAAACAAGTAGAAATAGTTGACGTAAACCCTGAACTTTCTAACAAATTTTCGATTACAGATGAAGAAGTACAAGACCTTGCCAAGCAAGCTGTAATCATTGAAAAACATTACGGTCGTCCAATGGACATCGAATGGGCAAAAGACGGCAACGACGGCAAACTATATATAGTACAAGCTCGTCCAGAAACTGTGCGTTCAAACGAAGATACAAATGTAATGGAGCGTTTTCAGTTAAACGGTTCGAGTAAAGTTGTTGTAGAAGGTCGTGCAATTGGTCATAAAATTGGTAGCGGTGTTGTTCGTGTTCTTGACTCGATTGATGAAATGGATCAAGTGCAAGTTGGTGATATTTTAGTCACCGACATGACCGACCCAGACTGGGAACCTATCATGAAGCGTGCAGCAGCGATTGTTACAAATCGTGGTGGCCGCACATGTCACGCAGCAATCATTGCTCGTGAACTGGGTATCCCTGCAGTTGTAGGATGTGGCAATGCAACCGACCTAATCAAAGCTGGTCAAGAAGTCACTGTATCATGTGCCGAAGGCGATACTGGTTTCATTTACGAAGGTATTTTAGACTTTGAAGTGCTTACTTCACGTGTTGACGAAATGCCAAACCTACCAATGAAAGTAATGATGAACGTGGGTAACCCGGACCGCGCATTCGACTTTGCACGTTTGCCACACTCAGGTGTTGGCCTTGCACGTGTTGAATTCATCATCAACCGTATGATTGGCGTGCATCCAAAAGCATTATTAAATTTCGACGCACAAACAGATGCCCTTAAAGAAGAAATAACCGACATGATTGCTGGTTACGATTCACCAGTAGAATTTTATATTTCAAAACTTGTTGAAGGTATTTCTACGCTAGGTTGTGCGTTTGCTCCCGAGCGAGTAATTGTTCGTATGTCTGATTTTAAATCGAACGAATACGCTAACTTAGTGGGCGGCCAACAATACGAACCTGAAGAAGAAAACCCAATGATAGGTTTTCGTGGTGCAGCACGGTATATATCTGAAGACTTCCGCGACTGTTTTGCTTTAGAGTGTGAGGCAATCAAGCGTGTACGCAATACTATGGACATGACTAACATTGAGATCATGATTCCATTCGTACGTACACTTGAAGAAGGTAAACGTGTAATTGAATTACTAGAAGAGCATGGCCTAAAACGTGGCGAAAATGGTCTTAAAGTAATTATGATGTGTGAGCTGCCGTCAAATGCATTACTTGCCGAAGAGTTCTTAGAGCACTTTGACGGTTTTTCAATTGGATCTAACGATTTAACACAGTTAACACTAGGTTTAGACCGAGATTCTGGTTTAATTGCTCATTTGTTTGACGAGCGTGACCCAGCAATTAAAAAGCTTCTTTCTATGGCAATTCAAACAGCCAAAGCAAAAGGAAAGTATGTAGGCATTTGTGGACAAGGTCCTTCAGATCACGAAGACTTTGCTGCATGGTTAGTTGACCAAGGTATAGACTCTGTATCATTAAACCCAGATACAGTAATCGAAACTTGGTTATACTTAGCTAAAAAATTAGCTTAGTAACCTGTTATAGCTATGTAAAAGCCAGCATATATTGCTGGCTTTTTTGTTGGTCAATTTATTTTAACTGCGTGCTAATTTTTTATCTAAATACTGACAAGATTTAGTCAGTGCTTTTTGACAAAGGGTCAAATAATAACGCGCTTTTGGGTAATAAAACGAATAACACAATAAACCAGCCATAAAAAATATAAGTGATGGACCAGGTACAACCGCAAATATTAATCCTAATAAAATAAATAACGCACCCATGATCTGTAATACAATTTTTTTCATATAAATGACCTCTCATGTAGTTAACTTGATTATAATTACAGCAGCGCTTAAATCGACTAAAAGAGTGTTACAAACTGTAAATTCTTCAATTTCTATTAGCAATCAGCATGATATAATTAACCAAATGTCTAAAAGTATGCCGTTATGATCGCAACAATTACTCAGCAAGATGCCGCGTCAGACCTTGTCGCAAATTACCTAAATACATTACAAAAGCAAGGCTTTACCGGTGATACCGATGCAAGTTATGCAACACGTATTACCGCTTCAACCGATAACAGTATTTACCAGCAATTGCCACAAGGTGTCATTTTTCCCAAAAATGAAAAAGACATTCAACTTGCTTTGCAAACTGCATCACGGGACCCTTTTTTATCATTAACATTTGGACCGCGCGGTGGTGGAACTGGCACTAATGGTCAGTCTTTAACTCCGGGTATCGTTGTTGATTTATCTCGCTACATGCGTGAAATTCTCGAAATTAATGTCGAAGAAGGGTGGGTTAGGGTTCAAACTGGCGTAATAAAAGATCAGCTAAATGACTTTTTAAGGCCTTATGGATTTTTCTTTTCTCCCGACTTATCTACCAGTAATCGTGCAACTATAGGCGGTATGATAAGCACCGATGCTTCAGGGCAAGGTTCACTTGTTTACGGTAAAACAAGCGATCATGTTTTAGGCCTTACAACCTATTTAGTAGACGGTACACCAATGAGTACCGCTCCAATAAACGTCGAAAAAGCAAAAATAATTGCAGAGCAAGACACGCTAGTTGGCACAATATATAAAACTGTACTTAATATAGCCATCGATGAACGTGATGCTATTTTAAATAAGTTTCCACGGTTAAATCGTTTTTTAACCGGCTATGACTTAGAGCACGTCCTAAGTGATGACTTACTTACTTTTGATATGAGCCGTTTAATAACAGGTTCAGAAGGTTCACTAGGTATTGTCACCGAGGCAAAATTAAACCTTACACCGATTGCCGAATTTAAAACACTTATAAATATTAAATACGATAGCTTTGATTCAGCACTTCGACACTCTCCATTTTTAGTTGATGCCCGTGCAACTTCAGTTGAAACTGTCGATAGCAAAGTATTAAACCTTGCTCGCGAGGATATCATTTGGCATTCAGTATCGGACTTAATAACCGATGTACCAAATAAAGATATGCAAGGGCTCAACATGGTTGAGTTTAATGCAGTATCACCCGACGATATAAAAGGCAAAGTAAACACGCTTTGTACATTATTAGATGAATGTGTAGCCAACCAAACCAATGGTGTAATAGGTTACCAGCTAACAAATGATAAAAGTGACATTTTAAAAATTTACGCAATGCGTAAAAAGTCAGTTGGTTTACTTGGAAACGTAAAAGGCAGCCAAAAGCCATTGGCCTTTGCAGAAGATACTGCAGTACCGCCTGAAAATTTAGCCGATTATATAGTTGAGTTTAGAGCCTTACTCGACAGTCATAATCTACAATATGGTATGTTTGGCCATGTTGATGCCGGTGTTTTACATGTAAGACCCGCACTGGATATGTGCGATCCTGAACAAGAAAAACTTTTACGTACCATTTCAGATGAAGTGGTTAAACTCACAGCTAAGTACGGCGGTTTAATGTGGGGCGAACATGGTAAAGGCTACCGCAGTGAATATGGACCTGAGTTTTTTGGTGAACATTTATTTACCCAACTGCGCATTATTAAAACAGCGTTCGACCCATATAACCGAATAAACCCAGGGAAAATATGCACACCTATCGATAGTGAAGACTCACTAGTTAGTGTTGATGGTCAGAAAAGATCGTGGTTCGACAAACAAATTTCAATTGATGTTAAAACGAGTTTTAACAACGCCATGACCTGTAACGGAAATGGTATTTGTTTTAATTATGATGAAAACTCGCCAATGTGTCCGTCGTATAAGGTAACCGGCGATCGCCGTAACTCACCAAAAGGGCGAGCCAGTTTAATGCGTGAATGGCTACGCCTTCAAGAATCTAAAAACATAGATCTGCTGGGTGTAGAAAAAGAATTGAATAAAGGTGAAGTAATTACCTGGTGGGAAAGGTTTGTACATAGCCGCGAAAAAAAGAAAGGCCTTTACGATTTTTCACACGAAGTAAAAGCCTCTATGGATGAATGTTTAGCCTGTAAAGCATGTACAACTGCTTGCCCTATTAAAGTTGATGTACCTACTTTTCGTGCTCGCTTTTTAAATTATTATCACAGTTATTATGCGCGTCCACTCAAAGACTACTTAGTGGGTAACATTGAAAGTAGCGCGCCACTTATGGCTAAATTCGGTAAGATAATAAATCCAATTGTTAAAACAAAAATTGTTAGCAGCATAATTAAAAACACGGTGGGTTATGTTGATACACCACAACTTAGCATTCCGTCATTAGCAAAACGGATAAACAAAGCACAGCAATTTAATTTTGAATTTTTAAATAGTTTAACCGCCGAACAACAAAGTGAATACGTTTTAATAGTTCAAGATCCGTTCACCAGCTTTTATGAAGCCGAACTAGTTGAAAGTTTTATAACCTTAATTGCTCAACTTGGTAAAAAACCAATGTTGTTACCCTTTAAACCCAATGGTAAACCGCAACATGTAAAAGGTTTTTTGCACGAATTTAAAGTAACTGCCAAAAATGCCGCAGAATTTTTAAATCAGTTAAACGATATTAATGCGCCACTAGTGGGATTAGATGCGTCTTTGGTTATGTGTTATCGCGATGAATACAACACAATTTTAGAAAATAACCGCGGCGATTTTAACGTACAACTTGCTCACGAATGGTTAGAAACGCAATCTTTTGAAGGGCTAACTGCAAATAATAATAATGAAACTGAATTTACATTATTAAGTCACTGCACAGAAACTACATCTTTGCCAAAAGCAGCTAATGTTTGGAAAACTATATTTACAGATATCGGACTAACTTTAAATACAACGAATACCGGTTGCTGTGGTATGGCGGGTACTTACGGACATGAAGCACAAAATCAAGATAACTCACGCGCACTTTACGAAATGAGTTGGAAACCCATAGTTGAAAAAACTAAATCAGAGCAACTTTTGTCAACTGGGTTTTCGTGCCGTAGCCAAGTAAAACGCTATGAAAAGTTTAAGCCTAAACATCCTATCGAATTACTTGCCCATGTACTAAGTTAAAAATTTTTTTAAACATATTTAAAAGGCGTAACTTAAATTTAGTTACGCCTTTTTTATTTTACTTTGCATTTTTAAAACTATCAGCAATCGGTTTTGTACTAATGCCATGAATAAATACACTAAACAAAATTGTAGTCATGGCAATGCTCGCAATCTGAAATTTATTTTCTATTTGCTCATCAATCACCATAAGCGTAAATACAATTGAGGCCAATCCTCTTGGCCCAAACCATGCAAAAGTAAAACGCTCTTTTAAATTTAAAGATGTAAAAAGTAGTGACAACATTACAGGTATAATTCTTATCAATGTAGTACTTAATAATGCATACGTTACTATTTCAAAATTTAATTTTGGCAAGACTAAATAAGCACATGCATAACCGAACAAACACCAAATCATCAGAGACGTAAAGTCAGCAATATGTTCTGAATCTTCTATTAATTCAGTACGCACTGTTTTAGTTGAAAACTTATCAAACAATAAACCCGCTACAAACACAGCAATAAAACCACTGCCATGCAAATATTGGGTAACAGAAAATACCGCCATTGCAAAACCTAATAACAAAAATGGGCTAGTGTTTTGAGCAAAGTAATGCCGCTTCATTGCAAAATTTAAACTCGGAATAAAAATCGAAATACTCGTTATAGCAACAAGTAATGCAATACCTAACTCTCTTGAAAATACACTCACTACATGAGAGGTAGTTATTGCTGACTCAGGATTTTTTGCCAATAAAATAAATATTAAAAATACGGGTACACATAATCCATCATTTAATCCGCTTTCGGTATTGATACCTTCACGAATTTTTTCGGGCACTTCACTGCTTGATAGTAATCCTTTGCTAAGTGCTGCATCTGTTGGCGTTAAAATAATAGCAATTAATGCCGCTTGAATTAACGAAAGCTCAGCAAACAAAAATAAACCAACCGCAATTCCCAGTAATAATGTTAAGGGGAGGGCAATAAATAATAATAAGCCAGGGTATTGAAAACTATGCCTTAATACACTTAGTTTAGATTTGGCCGCATCCGAAAATAAAAATATACTCAAAGTTAATTCTATAAACGGCAGTAATAAATCAACGCCCGCTTTTAACTCACCGCCATTATTGGGCACTAAATTGGCTAATGTAATACCGCCAATAACAAAAAACATTGGGCCAGTTACTTCTGTTTTTTCTAGTTGGCGAAGCGTCAATGAATATATTAAAAACAAAGCGCCTATAAACGCTATCACTAAGTAGGTCATTAAATTTTCCTTTTAGCTCCGGATTTTGCTCGCTCTTTAATATTTGTTTGAATATAAATTTGATCGGTGGTCGCAATTTTTGCATGTCCTAAATCTTCAGATAAATGCTTAAGTGGCCGCGTTTGCGCGTCGTGTGTTGCTCCCGTATGGCGCAGCCAATGAGCAGTTGCTGCACCTAATTGTTCAGCATCATCTTTAAAACCATCATCCAACAATGATTGTTGCGCATAATCAAAACTTTGTTGAACTAATCGCCTAATTTGCCTAACAGTCATACCACCTTGGCCTCTAATTTTATGAACCAGTGGCTCGGCTTCATCAACGCGGGGAAGGGCAGGCAGCCCTCGGTATAATCGGTAACGTTTTAAATATTCAACAAAATCATCACTTAACGTAACATCTCGTAGCTTGTTACCTTTACCCATTATTCGTAAAAACCAAAAGCCGTCGTTATCTTGCCAAAAGTGAGACATAACCGGTGACCATTGAGGTCGCTCAGATAATTCAGAAATTCTTAAATATAATCCCTTTAAACACGCTAGGGTAAATAAGTTCCGTTCTAAATCTGGGTTTTGTTCACATAAATCGCGAGTCACTCCAAACACATACTCCCATTGTATATCGCTTAATGTGTCTGGGATCTGAATTTGAGATTGCACAACTAAATACGGGCTATTTTTTTTCACTACTGGTACAAAGTTAGCAAACGTTTTTTCTTCAAGTAATGAAAATTTATAAAATACATTAAGCGCTGTGAACATAGCCGACAATGTTTGTTGGCTAGCAGTAGATTCTTTAAGCATAAAAGGGCGCCAGTTTTTATTTAATCGTCGAATCCCTTGCTCGTCTTTATAACGCCACTGAACAGAAGTTGATGCCCACTTTTTATCGGGTTCAACCATAAAATCAACATAGGCTTCAATATCTTCACGTTTTAATTCGAATACTGACTTTTCGGCAATTAACCACGACCATAAATAAAATCGTTCAAGTTCGTTTCTAAATCGACTGTATGTTGCTTCTGATTTTCGGCCATAGACATATAAAAATTGATATAAAAATTTAAGATCCGATTCTGATTCAGTTACAGTCAAGGTAACTTGCTGTATAAAGGTTGCAAGTTCTGGGTATTCCGATTTAAGAGTACCGTCATCAAGATGAGCAATTTGATATCTTAATTGTTTTAACGTATCGACCAACGCAACAAGCATAGTATATAAATATTTAATTAAATAAGTTAGTTACAGAATAACCTTTAAGTCCGATACTGTCTAGTATTGGACATAGCAAATAACTGTTTATTTTAGGCTATGCTTAAATGGCCATGCCAAACCTTATTAAGGAAAAGTTATGAAACAAGTTAGTATATTATTTTTACTTACACTCTCGTTAATACTCACAGGTTGTGCGACTACTGGTAGTGCATCTCCTAGTGAAAAACGTTCTTTAGTACAAAGTATGAAAAGTAACACACTTAGTAAACTTTATACTAAAAAGCCAGATGTTAAAACGCAAATAGCAAACTCTGCTGGTTATGCTGTTTTTGATAACGCGAATGTTAACGTTATTCTTGCTAGTTTTGGTGGTGGTTATGGCGTAGTAAAAAATAACCTAACAGGTAAATCTACTTACATGAACATGGGTGAAGCTGGTTTAGGGTTAGGTTTAGGTGTTAAAGATTTTAATGTAGTTATGATTTTTCATACCCAAGCAGCAGTAAATAGATTTATTGAACACGGTTGGGCGTTTGGTGGGAACGCAGATGCTGCAGCAAAATACGAAGATAAAGGTGGAGCATTGGTGGCCGAAGCCATTGCAGACCAAGTTACTGTATATTCTGTAACCGAAAATGGACTTGCTCTACAGGCTGTTCTAAAAGGGACTAAATTTTGGGTAGATTCTGAGCTAAATTAACCGTTAATAACTCTCCTAAAAGCGGGCTGATTTGTATAATCACGCTCGCTTTATTGTTAATATCGAAATTTAACATAACGTAATTTATGGGTTGTCAGTTGTCAGTTGTCAGTTGTCAGTTGTCAGTTGTCAGTTGTCAGTAACATGAAAAATTAGAACCGTTTAAAATCATACTTAGCCGTATCTAAAAAATTATCAATAGATACAGTCTATTTTTAATAATCACTAAACACAT
>NZ_PNDV01000052.1:0-10037 GCF_005930865.1 Pseudoalteromonas sp. S554
AATATCGAAATTTAACATAACGTAATTTATGGGTTGTCAGTTGTCAGTTGTCAGTTGTCAGTTGTCAGTTGTCAGTTGTCAGTAACATGAAAAATTAGAACCGTTTAAAATCAAACTTAGCCGTATCTAAATATTTATCAAAAGCTTCAGCCAATTTTTCAGTTTCACTAAACACAGTATTCCAATATTTAATACGCGTGTCGGCATCGAGATCGGTAAAGTCGTTTCTGTCTGGAATTTTTCCGTAAGGTAAACCGGCTACAAATTTTTTTGATGGGGTGATCATCACCACGCTGTCGTAATTTTGTGGTGCTACTTTGCGTTTTAAGTTTTTATCAAACCACCCTGCTTTTGGGTCGCTATTAAAATGCGGATACAAAATTAAGCCAGGGTTATTAATTTTTACATCAAAGTGGTAGTCGATTATTCCGCCATCGCGATACATGCCTTGTGGCGAGCCTGCAATATTTTTTATACCTTCCATAACAAGCGGTATAGAGCCCGATGCAAGTAAGGCATCTTTTAAATTTGTTTGGTTAAGTGCTATGTTTTGCGTTTTAAAATTATAACCGTCGGTTATTGATAAATTACTGTTTGGCGCACCAAAAATAAATCGCTCGTACTGCGAGCCTAATAATTTTCGGTTTACGCGGTTTAGCATGTAACTTATTGATAAACCTAAAAGCTGAATTAATTTATTTTCGCTGGCTATAAAGCCATTAGATTTAGCGACTATAAAATGTGCTTTAAATACGGGGTTATTTATTATTTCGGTAACGCCATTATCGCCAAATACATCTTCAAGTAATGCGCGGGCTTTAATTGTAATTTCAGCAGGTGTTGGTTTATTACTTGAATAACGCGTTTGCGAATACGATGTTGCTAAACGCTCAATGGCGGCAACCGGGTCGTTTTGTGCAAAACACGCAGAGCGAAATGCGCCAGCTGATGAGCCAATTAAATTAAGCGGTTGGGTTCGGTTTTTAAAAAATTCACCAAAAATATATTTGTCTAATCCAAATAAAGTAAACCATTTAGGCCCGCCACTTGCGCCTAAAAATGAAGTAAATAGTTCAGGCTTAAAGCCTTGCTCGTTTATTATTTTTGCTGCGTTCTTCCCTGCGACAATGTCGATCATGTCTGTATTTTTACCTTTTATATATGTATTTTGAACTCTTTAACGCGCTACAAATGTGAATAGTTATGCAAAATTAAAAAGCGGTTTTATGCTGCCATAAAACCGCTATTTGTAGTTAAAGTTAGCTAAAATACATGAATTAATCCCAAATGCCGTCTTCGCATTTTCCCTGAACTTTTACATCTTTTACTTTAAATTCGGGTTCTATACCTTTGTCTCTTTGCGTGTGGTAATCGTGCGTTACCGACAAAATAGTAGGTGTTAACAGTATGATAGCGATTACGTTAACGACTGTCATTAACCCTAACGCAATATCGGCTAAATCCCATACTTCTTTTAATGTGGCCGATGCGCCCCACAACATCATTGATAAATATAGTAAGGTGTAAATACCACGCCCTACTTTGTTATCGAGCTTAAATAGATGTAAGTTACTTTCAGCGTAGGCGTAGTTAGCTACCACCGAAGTAAAGGCAAATAACGTAATGGCTGCAGCTACAAAGTACACGCCACCTTGCGCCAAATGCGCGGTCATAGCGCTTTGTGTTAAACGTATGCCTTCCATTTCTCCGCTTATGTCTATATCAGCTAATAAAATAACAACGGCTGTACAACTACAAAGTACGATTGTATCGAAAAACACACCAAGCATTTGTATGTAGCCCTGTGTTACAGGGTGATTAGGAATAGGGCTAGCACTTGCACTGGCATGCGGAACACTCCCTGCGCCCGCTTCGTTAGAATATAAACCGCGTTGAATACCATTTTTAATGGCAGCCCCCATCGCGCCTGCTCCCGCTTCTTGTAATCCAAAGGCTGAAAAAAATATATCTTTAAGCATGGCCGGTACTTGAGTAAAGTTTATAACGGTAATAATAACGGCGGCTAATACAAAAATAATGCCCATAATGGGCACTACGCGCTCTGCAAACCGGGCAATGGCTTTAAAGCCGCCTAATATAATTGAGCCTGCAAGAACTGTAATAACAATACCGGAGTAAAACGTGGGTACTTCAAATGCGTAGTTTAGTGCATCAGTAATCGTATTGGTTTGCATTGCGCTAAAAGTAAACCCGTACCCCAAAAATAAGCACGCGGCAAATACAATTGCGAAGGCACGGCTTCCCAGCCCTTGTTGAATGTAATACGCAGGGCCACCTCTAAATTCGCCGTTACTATCGCGAATTTTATACACTTGGCCTAATATACTTTCTGCAAATCCGGTTGCCATGCCCAATACAGCAATGACCCACATCCAAAATATTGCACCACTACCACCAAGCGATATAGCGACTGCAACACCGGCTAAATTACCCGTACCTACCCGAGCACAAAGCCCTGTACACAATGCCTGAAATGACGAAATGTCGTTTTTATTACATTTACTGCTGCCTTTTAATAGGCTAAACATATGCTTAAATTTAACTATTTGAATTGCTTTTAAACGCACAGAAAACCATACGCCGGTGAAAAGTAAAATATAAATGAGTACCTGACCTTCTCCCCACAAAAGGTTATTTACACTTTTTACTACCGTATCGAACATTGCAGATTCCTTATTATATTTTTATAGTTATGCGCTTTAACATAGGCATTTTAAAATGTACTGGCAACGCTTAATATTTTATACGAAATAAAGGCAACCTTGTTGCCTTTAGGTTTTGTCATTTGCTTTGTAAATGTACCCCTGCAATCATACACCTTACTGAACCACCAGCAGATTCAATGGTAGGTATTGGCAAAGGCACTAGTTTAGCCGTTTTTTGTATTGCAATTATTTGCTCGGCTGTAAGCGCATTATAGGCGGTTTGTGACAGCGCTAAAATTCGCCCATTTTTACCGTGTAATTCAATGGCATTCCCGCAAAAGTTATTTATTTGCTCAACCGACAAATCAATCACTTCGTGATGACTTTGTAAAAAATGCCCTACCAGCTCACTGCGTTGGTCTTCAGGCACCATATTTAAGCCAATCATTACAAACTTGCTAGCCACACACATTAGTACATTAGTGTGATACACCGCTATACCTTGCTCGTCAGTTGCATTAAACACAACCGGCTTGAACGAAAGTAAATTACACACCGTATTAACGACCGACCTTGTTGTGCGTTTAGATTCTACCGCGTAGGCAAGTTTATATTGGTGATCGAGCACCAGTGAACCGGTACCTTCCAAAAATGAATTTTCTTTCGCTAAATGCGCATAATCAGTCACTACCGCCACTTTATAGTGATCCGTTAAAAAATCAATTATATCTTTACGATATTCTAATCTTCTGTTTTCAACAAACATTGGGTAAATAATTAATTCCCCATTTTGATGGGTAGAAAACCAGTTGTTTGGAAAAACCGAGTCGGGTGTGTGTGTTTGCTCGTCTTCAAATAAATGAACGGTTACACCTTCGTTTTGTAGTAACTCAACCGCGTGGGTCACCTCTTTAAATGCTTGCTCGCTTTCATTTTTTACTTCACATTCGCTTTGAAATGCATTGTCGAGCATGGTTTGTGGATTAGAAGTAAAGTGATGCGGACGAACCATAACAACCGCGTTCGGTGCTTGTTGTGTTAGGCTCATGCTGCACTCTCTTTATCTTTATGCGGTATTTCAAGAACTGAAAATAAATTGCGTGGGTCGCCCTGCTGAGTGATCAGGTCGAGTATTTCGTATTCTCCTGACTTAATAAGCTGCTCGCGAATATACACTAACGCGCTAAAGTCTTCGCTTGCAAAGCCTACACCGTCAAAAATAGTAAGCTCTTTTTCGCATGTACGACCAAGGTGCTGTTTATTAATTACTTTATGAAATTCGGTTACAGCAAAACACCTGCTCATTTGTTGAATTTCGCCCTCTACTCTAGTTTGTGGTTCGTACTCTACAAATACATTAGCACGCTCCAACAACGCTGAATCAAGCTCAGTTTTTCCAGGACAATCGCCACCAATCGCATTAATATGAACACCTTGTGGGATCATATCGTTCGTTAAAATTGTTGCGTTGGTTTTATCGGCCGTGCATGTGGTAATTATGTGCGCGCCCTTTATTGCTTCCTCTACACTTTCACAGATAGTCACGGTTAAGCCTTTATTGTTTAAGTTATTAAATGCTTTTTGAGAAGCTGCTTCGTCTATATCGTATAAACGAATGTGCGTAATACCTAATACCGCTTTAAATGCTAAAGCCTGAAATTCTGACTGAGCCCCATTGCCAATCAGAGTTAAGGTTGTTGAGTTTTTTGGTGCTAAATAAGTAGCCACAAGCGCTGATGTTGCAGCAGTGCGTAGTGCGGTTAATAAGCACATTTCGCTAATCATTACCGGGTAGCCGCTATCAACATCTGACAAAATACCAAAAGCCGCAACCGTTTGAAGTTCCTTAAACGTGTTTTTTGGATGGCCATTGACATATTTACAGCTAAACATTTTTCCATCGCTTACCGGCATAAGCTCTATTACACCATCCGGAGAGTGAGCTGCATAACGCGGCGATTTATCAAACTCATGCCACCGAGCAAAATCCTGTTTTAACGTGTTAGTTAGGCTAACTAATACGTTTTCTATTCCTAATGTATTTATTAGCTTAGCCATAGCTTGAACATTTACAAATGGAACGCCTTGTTTTGGCTCTGCTATAAAATGACTCATGACTACCTCTGTAATAATAATATGAACTAATTAAAATAAGTTTATCGACTACAGATGCCATTTAATATGGCAATACTTTATACAAATAGTAGTGATTTTTATCAATTTGCTATGCATAAATGTAAAGTTTTAGTATTTTGTATAAAAAATAACTAGAGGTAAGCGAATGCTCCCTTACATTTACGACTCTTTAGATAACGCCTTAATAGCCGAATTAAGAAAAGATGGCCGTGCTTCTATTTCAGCCCTAGCCGATGTTTTAAAGGTGTCGCGCGGGACAGTACAAAATCGTTTAGACCGTTTAGTTTCATCGGGCGCGATATTAGGCTTTACGGTGCGTGTACACGAACACATTGAAACCGAAGCAGTAAGAGCAATAATGATGGTAGAAGTGGTGGGTAAATCTACATCGCAGGTAATTAAAACTATGCGCGGCATACCAGAGCTCACTAAATTGCATACCACTAACGGCGCTTGGGATTTAGTAGCAGAAATACAGACGGCAAATTTAGGTGAGTTTGATGGCGTACTCAGGCAAGTGCGCGAAATAGAAGGCATTTTAAATAGCGAAACCAGTATATTATTATCATCTACTTAAGCATTAATGTTAACACGTGAATATTAATATCGCCTTGCTCATGTCTGATCTTACAGTTTAAGTAATTAGATTTAGACCTCATTTAGCAGACAGCTATTAGGGGTTTTGTGCCCATCCCCTCGAAATGAACCTTAAGATTATTTTCTGACCGATCATAAGTTATGATGATGAAAAATAATTATAAAGGTCAACCATCATCACTAATTCAGCCACTAAACGTATTCACATACTTAACGAATCCGAAATAAACGAACTTTACGCTCTACCTAACTTTAATCGTACAGACAGGGAAGACTATTTTTCACTGGATAATGAGACCCAAAAGCTCGTTAATGAGTTAAGACGATTAGAAACCAGAGTATATTTTATTCTGCTATTAGGGTATTTCAGATCACGGCCTATTACCTTTAACTTTTCGTTTGATGATGTTGTGGTTGATCTTGATTATGTTCGAAGTAAATATTTCAATGGCAAAGACATGCTATTAACTGATTTATCTCGAACAACAAAAACAAAGCTGGTTAGTAAATTACTTAAACATGTAGGTTTTTCAATTTACCAAAGCAAAATTAACAAAGCCCCATTAATTGGAAGATTAAATGATGTTGTAAAAATAAATTTAGAGCCTAGATATGTTTTCGATGAGTGCATTGCATATTTTGGTCAAATAGAATAGCGCTAGCGGGTTACACAACGCTGCAAGATACTATATCAACGGTATTATCAAATGAACGCAATCGTATTGAAGTTGTTCTCAATGAAAATTTAACACTATCCACAAAAGCAACATTGCTGAAATTACTTGAATCAAATAATACCTTTACTGATTTAGCTAAATTAAAAAAGATGGCTAAAGACTTCTCGGCCAGTCAAATAGCACAAGAGTTGAAGACACATAAAATTATACGTTCACTTTATCCTGAAATTAAAGTGCTTATTACTGAACTGGAGCTATCCCCTAAAAACCTTGAATACTACGCGTCATTAGTTAAACACAAGACCGTTTATAAACTTAGAAGACACGATGACAGCCAAACTATTTTATATCTTGTTTGCTATTTATTTTTTAGGTACCGAGAAACCAATGACAATTTGGTTTCCGCTTTTATCTATATGATCAGAAAGTTAACTGAATCAGCTAAAGGCTATGCAAAACAACGCATTGTAGAAGATGTCACTATTGTTCGCACTAAATTAAAATCTGCGGGTAGTTTATTAAAGTATTTTATCGATGCCGACATGGACGATAACCTTAGCTTTGGTGATGTGCGTAAGAAAGCCTTTGAACTTATTCCCGCAGAGAGTATTAAGTTACTAAGTGATCATCTAGATAACAATGACTTTGATGGCCGTCAATATGAATGGCAATTTATCGATAAACAATCGAGTAAAATTAAAAAACTTATCCGCTCACTCTTCTTGTCTATTGATATCGAGTTCATTCACCTAAAAGATGAATTACGCGAACAATACACCACAGCTCACGAAGAATTAGGGGCGTTCAAAACGATAAAAACAATTAACATCAATGTGGTACCTAAAAGTGACCGAGAATATTTCGAAGGCGATAATACCAAATTAATTGCTAATCGGTTTGAGTACTTTCTTTACCGAAAAGCAGAACAGCTATTTCATAGCAACAGCCTGACCGTTAAAGAGAGTGTTAATAATAGAAGCTTAACTTCTGACTTAATCCAACCTAAAGAATGGGAGAAAAAGGCTGAAATAATTGAAAATACAGGACTTGATAAGTTGAGTGCTTCCATTAATCAAACATTAACGGATAAGAGTCAACAGCTAGAAGCTAAGCTGAAGGAAGTAAGTGAACACATTTTTAATGGCGACAATAAGTATGTTGAATTTATTCCTGGCAAGGCCGAACTTAAGTGGTCTATTCCTAATAAACGATGGCAAGAAACTATCGACAATCCACTTTATAGTCAAATTCAACATATGGGTATTGTTGAACTCATGCTATTTGTTGATCAAAAAACAGACTTTTTAAAATCATTCACTCACATTTCAGTTAACAAAGAAAAAGCACCGGCTAATAAGGAGGATTTGATCGCTTGCATCTTAGCTAATGGCACCAATTACGGTTTATATAAAATGGCGAATATTTCCGACCGTTCCATGGGTAAATTACGCAGTGTCGATGATAGTTATATTCGATATGAGACATTAACACAGTCGAATGTTCAGGTTTCCAATGCAATAGCCACGTTACCAATATTTGCCTATTACCATGTCGACGATAACCAATTGTTTTCAAGTATTGATGGTCAAAAATTTGAGTGCCGCATTAATACCTTTAAGGCGCGTTATTCATCTAAATATTTTTCTAAAGGTAAAGGCGTTTCGGCGCTTACATTAGTTTCAAACCATGTTCCAGTGAGTACGCAAGTGATTGGTGCTAATGAGTATGAAGGTCATTTTGCTTTCGATTTACTTTATAATAATTCATCAGACATACAGCCAAGTACGTTATCCACTGATACGCATGGTACCAACAATGTCAACTTCGCTATTTTGGACTTCTTTGGCTATACGTTCGCCCCTCGATACGCAAAAATGAAAAAAATATTTTTTAATTTATTTGAAGTGTCTGAAGAAGATGGTGGACGTATTCAATTGATAAAAGAAATCAATCATAAACTCATTACTGAAGAGTGGGATGACATTCAACATATCTTGTGTTCATTGAGCCGAAAGACTACCACACAAAGCACTATCATTAGAAAGTTGAGTAATGGCAAGAGTCGCACATTGGCAGCCATTCATGAATACGACCGTTTGATAAAATCAATTTATGTTTTGGAATACGTTGATAATTCCACGCTACGCCATTATGTTCAGCAAGCCTTGAACAGAGGTGAAGCGTACCACCAATTAAAACGAGCTATAACTTCCGTTAATGGTAATAAATTTCGTGGCGGTAATGATTACCAAGTATCACAATGGAACGACTGCGCCCGACTTATTTCAAACTGTATTATTTATTATAATTCTGCGTTACTGTCGGCATTTCTGCAAATTCAAGAAAAGAATGGTAGGCAAGACGTTGTTGATATTATTTCAAGATTATCACCTGTCGCTTGGCAGCATATAAATTTGAATGGTGAATATGCCTTTAATAAAGACCGTAAGGAAATTGATTTAATCGGTTTACTAAATGGTATTGAAACACTTGATAGTATCAATTGAAAACCAAAATAACGGTTATCATAAAGTATACTTTATGATAACTACATTTGACTATTATCAAAACTACTCTCATAATGTTTTTATCAAAACATCTTAGAGTATAAAATAGGTTTATGCCAAAAATTGGATACGCAAGAGTTAGCTCGACGGGACAAAGTTTGGAAGTACAACTTGATAAATTAAATTTAGCCGGTTGCGATAAAATTTATCATGAGAAGCAGAGTGGGAAAACAGCTGAACGTCCAGAGTTTCAAAAGTGCATGAATTATCTTAGGGAAGGAGACACACTCGTTATCACCAGATTAGATCGTCTTGCGCGTTCAGTTATTCATTTGTCACAAGTTGCTGAGCGCTTTCAGGAAGAAAGTATTGATCTAGTGGTAATTGATCAAGCAATTGACACATCAACGCCCACAGGGCGCTTAATGTTTAACATGTTAGCGGCAATCGCAGAATTTGAAACAGATTTACGCTCAGAAAGGCAATTAGAAGGTATTGCCAAAGCTAAAGAACTCGGAGTTAAATTTGGGCGGCCAACAAAAAGAACTGATGAAATAGACTTAGAAATTTATAATAAAAGGAAAGAAGGCGTATCTATTGGTCAATTGGCAAAAGGTTATGACTTAGGCTCGGCTACGATTTATAGAATATTGAATGATGTTCTTGAAAAAACACCAACTGATACAACGAAATTATAAAGCTTGACCTAATTTATTATTTATTTCAGATAGTTTAACTTTAAACTTCTAATGCCGATTCGAGAGGATGGGCACACCCCCCTAATAGACTAAATTCACGCAAAGCAATCTTTATATTGTTTTGGCGTTGCCGCGACTATTTGTTTAAAGTTTCGATGAAAATGACTTTGATCAGTAAAACCTAAATCTACAGCTACTGAAGCTATATCTGTCCCATAACGTAATAGCGTTTTTGCTTTATTAATCCTTCTTGCTAATTGATAAGCGTGTGGTGTCATTCCAAACTCCTTTCTAAACGCATGGATTAAATAATAACTACTTAGTCCAGCAGCACAGGCTATGTTATCTATTTTAATATTTTTCTCGAAATTATCAGTAATATAATCTCTGGCAAGCGCTAAAGCGTTGTGTTTTGATTTTTTTATTACCGTTTCTTTTCCTTGATCTTCTTTAATTAAGTGGGAGAAAAATGATATTGCAGACTGTTCTTTATGTAATTGACTGGAGTTACTCACTAAAATATTAAATAGTAATTTAAACTGATTGAATGTGTGTTGGTTTGTTAAATGGTGTTGATGAAAAGGCATAAACTCTTTTGTAGTATTATCTAACACCTCACTTTGTATACAATGAATCGCCCCGAGTTCATCGGAGACCAGTTTGTTTAAGTCAGGCCACTTTACCTGACTCGTTTAAATTATCATAGTAGTCTGTTTCATATTGAGCTGGTGAAATATTAACAAATTGAAGAAAATA
>NZ_PNDV01000053.1:0-30865 GCF_005930865.1 Pseudoalteromonas sp. S554
ATGGAGATATCGGAAGAATGGAGCTCTGGTAAAAAGTACCTGACCATGGATGGAGCTGAATAGGTGAAATCAGAGGGTAAACTGGAAATTACAGACGAATTGTTGCTTTATCGCCATACTCCAGATTGGTAATTAACAAATATGCTATTACTGGTATCTAAAAACGCTAAATAGAACTGCCAATACGTCATATCTATAACGCCTTGTTGATGCATTTCGGCATAAAGCTGAAAAGGCACAATTAACCATAACCCCACCAGCAGGGGGAGTAATATGAAAATAGAACGCTTTAAAACAAATAAGGCACATAATTTATAGCCACTTACTTTATCAAGCATAAAACGAAGTGCTACCCCTGATATAAACCAAATAAGCAGCATTCTCCAAGGGGAAAACAGCAACATAAAATACTCTACGTGTTCAGACGTATAATTACTTTTAAAATGAAACCCCCAATTTTGGCTATACAACATACTTATGTGATAAAAAATGAGAGTCGCAAATGCAATTACTCTCAACCAATCAATAAAGTAATGCCGAGAGTGCGCAGATTGTATTGCGTTTAATTGAGTACTCATACGTTAACCAATGTGTTTGTGATACCAGTAGTTAACTTAAAATAACTCGCAAAAACTATACATAAGTGCTTATATTACAAGCAATAGTGATAAAAGGTGGTATACAGGGATAACTGTCGCCTATAAATATAAAAGCACACATAATGAACCTTCAACACTTTCAACGTTTTCAAACTTTTTATGCCGCGGTACTCCTGTTTAGCTACGTTGTAATAAACAATACGGTTAATGCGACAACTCAAATAATGGAGGCGCAAAGAGACGGCGCACTTCCTTTTTTAATATGGGAGCCGTTTATATGGGAATATTCAAGTGCATTTAGCACGTTACTTATATTTCCGGCTGTAGTGTGGCTATTAAAAAAAGTACCTTTTAATTGGCATAATATTGCGCTTTCGCTGTGCACTTACTTTGTAGCGTCTATTATTTTCAGCGTATTCCATATTAGTGTAATGGTTGGAGGACGGAAGCTCATTTATTGGTTGAACGAACTTCACTACAACTTTGGCCTCAGCTGGTTTGAATTTTTATATGAATACCAAAAAGATGCGATAAGCTTTTTATTCTTTATCACCCTTATTAAAGTTTATCAGTATATTGTTAAACAGCTGTTGGGAGAGGCTTCATCTATTGATGAAGGTGCGCAACACAGTACTGACACTATAAATCGCTTATTAGTTAAAAAGCGGGGTAAAGAATTTATTATAAAAATTGACGACGTGGATTGGCTAGAATCTTCAGGTAATTATGTAAACTTACACATTGGCACGTCCATTTACCCTTTAAGAGTGACGCTCACTGAATTAAGTAAACAACTAGAAGTGCAGGGCTTTTGTAGGATTCACCGAAGTCATGGCGTAAAACTCGATAAAGTAGAATGCATTACACCACTCCCCAGCGGCGACAGCGCAATAAAACTAACTACAGGTAAAGTGCTCAACCTTTCTAGGCGTTATAAAGATCAATTTAAACTTAAGCTGCAATAAAAAAGGCTACCTAAGTAGCCTTTAATTATTATTTTTTAACTGGTCGTTTCCAGCCAGTTAAATTACGTTGCTTTGAACGTGCTATTGCCAGCTGCTCGTCTTCAACAGTGCTAGTGATCACAGAGCCTGCTCCCACAGTTGCAGTAGAACCAATGTTTACAGGAGCAACAAGTGATGAGTTAGAGCCAATAAAAGCGTTATCGCCAATAATGGTTTTTGCTTTATTAACACCATCGTAGTTACAAGTAATAGTGCCTGCGCCAATATTCACCTTTTCGCCAATTTCAGCATCACCTAAATAACTTAAGTGATTAGCTTTAGAGCCTTTACCTAAACGCGTTTTTTTCATCTCAACAAAGTTACCAATGTGAGAGTCTTCTTCCATTACCGCACCTGGGCGAAGGCGTGCATAAGGGCCAAGTGTACATTTAGCCGCTACGCTTGCATCTTCAATAAGGGTATTAGCTTTTATTACCACGTTATCGCCAATGGTACAGTTTTTAAGGACGCAATTAGGGCCAATGTGTACGTTATTGCCAAGAGTTACATTACCTTCAAAAATAACGTTTATATCAATTAATACGTCTTCGCCTGTTTTAACATTGCCACGTACATCAATACGGGCAGGGTCGGCGAGGGTAGCACCATTTAACATTAACTCTTCTGCTAGCCATGCTTGGTAAGCACGCTCTAACCCTGCTAGTTGTACGCGGTTGTTTGCGCCTTCAACTTCCATTGCATGATCTGGCTGAGCCGATGTAATTTCTACACCTTCACTGTGCGCCATTGCCACTATATCAGTTAGGTAGTATTCGCCTTGCGCATTATTGTTAGATAAGTTGCCTAACCAGGTTTTTAACAGTTTGCCATTAACCGCCATAATACCGGTGTTTACTTCGCTAATTAGTAACTGTTCTGCACTTGCATCTTTTTGCTCAACAATACCTACAAGCTTGCCACTTTCACGTAGCATACGACCGTAGCCATTTGGATTAACCAAGTTAACGGTTAATACCGCTAGCCCATTTTTTGGTGTTGCAGCTAATAAGCGCTCAAGCGTTGATTGCTTAGTTAAAGGAACATCGCCGTATAAAACCAATACAGTATCGTCATCGTTAATATGAGGGTTTGCTTGTGCTACTGCATGGCCAGTACCAAGTTGCTCTGCTTGCAGTACCCACTTTACATCGTTATCGGCAAGTTGTTGTTGTAATAGTTCGCCGCCGTGTCCGTAAACTAAATTAGTGGTTGTTGCACCCAGTGCCTTTGCGTTATCAATAACATGCTGCACCATAGGTTTACCTGCCACTTTATGCAGCACTTTTGGTAGAGCAGAGCGCATACGAGTACCTTTACCCGCAGCAAGAATTACTGTAGTTAGAGCCATTAAAACAATTTCCTTTTTCCGTTGTTTTAGTTAACAAGTCTGTTTATGCAGAAGATTGCGTAAGTCACGCCCTGTGCAAATACTCAGTAAACTAATTTGCTAGCACTGAATCTTGACTGAAAAATAGACTTAATTGAATAGCGTTATTGTAGCGAGGATTGGTGAAGGATATAAGTGAAAAGCTCAGTTAATAACTTCGACGACTAAAAAAAGCTTAAATTTAAACACGGAACTTAGCAACAAGCACAAAAAAGCCCACTTTAAAGTGGGCTTTTTATAAACCAGATAGGCTTACTTTTTACGTAATTGCTGAATAACACGTAGTTGTGCTACCGCTTCAGCTAGCTGCATTGCCGCTTGATTATAATCAAGCTCTGACGATGCACCTTTTGCCATTTGCGCTTCAGCGTCACGTTTAGCTTGCTCTGCAGCTTGTTCGTCTAGGTCTTCACCACGAACGGCTGTGTCTGCAAGTACGGTCACTATGTTCGGTTGAACTTCTAGTGTACCGCCAGCAATATAGATGAGTTCTTCTTCACCAAATTGCTTAACTAAACGCACCATACCAGGTTTAAGGGCAGTTAGTAGTGGCGCGTGACCGGCATTAACACCAAGCTCACCTTCACTACCAGATACTTGAATCGATTCAACCAAACCAGAAAACAAGTTCTGCTCTGCGCTTACTACGTCAAGATGTACAGTCATAGCTGCCATACTACCCTCCTAATTACATGCTTTTGGCTTTTTCTTGAGCTTCTTCGATAGAGCCAACCATGTAGAACGCTTGCTCTGGAAGGTCATCAAACTCACCGTTTAAAATGCCTTTGAAGCCAGCAATTGTGTCTTTAAGTGAAACGTATTTACCTGACGCACCTGTAAATACCTCTGCCACGAAGAACGGCTGAGATAGGAAACGTTGGATTTTACGTGCACGAGATACAAGTTGCTTATCTTCGTCAGAAAGCTCGTCCATACCTAGGATTGCGATGATGTCTTTAAGTTCTTTGTAACGCTGAAGAACTGTTTGAACGCCACGCGCTGTATCGTAGTGCTCTTGACCAATTACTAATGGGTCAAGTTGACGTGAAGATGAATCAAGTGGATCTACCGCTGGGTAAATACCAAGTGATGCGATATCACGTGAAAGTACTACTGTTGCATCTAAGTGAGCAAACGTTGTTGCTGGAGATGGATCCGTTAAATCATCCGCAGGTACGTATACCGCTTGGATTGATGTGATTGAACCTGTCTTAGTAGATGCGATACGCTCTTGAAGTACACCCATTTCTTCAGCTAGTGTAGGCTGGTAACCTACCGCTGATGGCATACGACCAAGTAGTGCTGATACTTCTGTACCCGCAAGTGTGTAACGGTAGATGTTATCTACGAAGAAAAGTACGTCGCGACCTTCGTCACGGAACTTTTCAGCCATAGTAAGACCTGTTAACGCTACGCGTAAACGGTTACCTGGAGGCTCGTTCATCTGACCGTATACAAGCGATACTTTATCAAGTACGTTTGAATCGTTCATTTCATGGTAGAAATCGTTACCCTCACGAGTACGCTCACCAACACCTGCGAATACTGAGTAGCCGCTGTGCTCGATTGCGATGTTACGGATAAGTTCCATCATGTTTACGGTTTTACCAACACCGGCACCACCGAATAAACCAACTTTACCACCTTTAGCAAACGGACATACAAGGTCGATTACCTTGATACCTGTTTCTAAAAGTTCTACTGAACTTGATTGCTCTTCGTATGAAGGCGCTGCACGGTGAATAGACATACGGTCTTCTTCGCCGATTGGGCCAGCTTCATCGATTGGCTCACCAAGTACGTTCATGATACGACCAAGTGTTGCTTTACCAACTGGAACTTGAATCGCTTCACCTGTGTTTGATACTGCTGCACCACGACGTAAACCGTCTGTAGTACCTAGTGCGATAGTACGTACCACACCGCCACCTAGCTGCTGTTGAACTTCTAGAGTCAAACCAGCTAAATCGCCATCTGTTACTTTTAGCGCGTCATATACGGCTGGCACGTTGTCTTGTGAAAATTCAATATCCACAACGGCACCGATAATTTGGACGACCTTACCTAAACTCATGTCTATTCCTCTCGTTAATCTTTGCCTGAAGCATTAAACTGCGGCTGAACCAGAAACAATCTCACTAATTTCTTGTGTGATTGCCGCTTGGCGGGCCTTGTTGTAAACAAGCTGTAACTCATCCATAAGGTCGCCAGCGTTATCAGTTGCGGCTTTCATCGCAACCATACGGGCAGCCTGTTCAGAGGCAGCATTCTCAACCACACCTTGGTATACCTGAGATTCTACAAAGCGAACTAACAAAGACTCTAAAATAGCGTCTGGGCTAGGTTCGTATAAGTAGTCCCATGTGTGGGCAGATACTTCTTCTTCAGCTTTTGGCAAAGGGAGTAACTGATCTATTGTTGGCTCTTGCTTCATGGTATTAACGAAGTTGTTATATACCAGGAATAAACGGTCAATTTTACCTTCAGAGAATGCATCAAGCATTACTTTTACAGGACCAATAACGTCTTGTACTGAAGGTTTATCTCCTAGGCCTGCTTTTTTAGCAAGCACTTGACCACCAAAGCGTTGAAAGAAACCAGCAGCTTTGCTGCCTAAAGTTGCAAACTCTGCGTCTACACCTTTTTCTTTCCATGCTTTTATGTCTAATGCAACTTTCTTAAACTCGTTTGAGTTTAAGCCGCCACATAGACCACGGTCAGTAGAGATAACAATATAACCAACTCGTTTTACTTCACGTTCTTCTAAGAACGGGTGAGTAAAATCAAGATTTGCTTGAGCAACACGACCAATCACTTTGCGTAATTTGTCAGCGTATGGACGGCTTGAAGCCACTCGTTCTTGCGCCTTTTTCATTTTAGACGCAGCAACCATTTCCATTGCGCTAGTGATCTTTTGAGTATTTTTAATACTCCCGATCTTGCTTTTAATCTCTTTTCCGCTGGCCATGACTCTCTCTCCGAATCAAGGTGTGCTTTAGTAAACTAAAGCGCACCATTAATAACTAAATTACCAAGTTTGCGTAGACTTGAACTTCTCTAGAAGTTCTTTAAGCTGCGCTTCGATCTCGGCGTTGTAGTTACCAGTTTCATTGATTTGAGCCACAAGCTCTGCGTATGTGCTACTTGCGTAAGAAAGTAAAGCTGCTTCGAAATCCATGATTTTAGCGATTTCGATATCTTTAAGATAACCTTTCTCAGCTGCAAATAACGACAAAGACATTTCAGCAACAGACATTGGCGCGTACTGTTTCTGCTTCATTAGCTCTGTTACACGCTCACCATGCTCAAGTTGAGCACGTGTAGCATCGTCAAGGTCAGACGCGAACTGCGAGAACGCAGCTAATTCACGGTACTGAGCTAGGGCTAGACGGATACCGCCACCTAGTTTCTTAACGATTTTAGTTTGTGCAGCACCACCAACACGCGATACCGAGATACCAGCGTTTACTGCCGGACGGATACCTGAGTTGAATAAGTCAGTTTCTAAGAAGATCTGACCATCGGTGATAGAGATAACGTTAGTCGGTACGAACGCAGAAACGTCGCCGCCTTGAGTTTCAATGATTGGCAATGCCGTCAATGAACCAGTTTGTCCTTTCACTTCACCGTTAGTGAACTTTTCAACGTAATCAGCGTTTACACGCGATGCACGCTCTAAAAGACGCGAGTGAAGGTAGAATACGTCACCTGGGTATGCTTCACGACCTGGTGGACGCTTAAGTAGCAATGAGATTTGACGGTAAGCAACAGCTTGCTTAGATAAATCATCATATACGATTAATGCGTTTTCACCACGGTCACGGAAGTATTCACCCATAGTACAGCCCGAGAACGGTGCTAAGTACTGAAGTGCCGCAGACTCAGAAGCAGATGCTACAACTACGATAGTATTTGCAAGTGCACCGTGCTCTTCTAATTTACGTACTACGTTAGCAATAGTAGATGCTTTTTGACCAACCGCTACGTACACACACTTAACGCCTGTGTCTTTTTGGTTGATGATCGCATCGATTGCTAGTGCAGTTTTACCTGTTTGGCGGTCACCGATTACAAGCTCACGCTGACCACGACCAACTGGAATCATCGCATCAATAGATTTGTAACCAGTTTGTACTGGCTCATCTACAGATTGACGCTCGATTACACCTGGTGCAATTTTTTCTACAGGTTCAAACCCGTCGTTGTCTAAAGCGCCTTTACCGTCGATAGGAGCACCTAGCGTGTTTACAACACGACCAAGTAAGCCAGCACCAACAGGAACTTCTAAGATACGACCAGTTGTGTATACTTTTACGCCTTCAGTAAGGTCAGCGTATGGACCCATTACTACTGCACCAATTGAGTCGCGCTCAAGGTTTAGTGCGATAGCATAACGGTTGCCAGGAAGCTCAATCATCTCACCTTGCATACAGTCAGCTAGACCGTGGATGCGGATGATACCGTCAGTAACAGATACAATTGTACCTTCGTTACGAGCTTCACTTACAACTTCGAACTTCTCAATACGTTGTTTGATTAGTTCTGAAATTTCAGTGGAATTAAGTTGCATGCTCTTTTTCCCAATTACGATTGTAGTGTTGTGGCTAAGCGGTTTAATTTTCCGCGTACAGAGCCGTCGATTACAGTGTCGCCTGCCTTAATAATAAGGCCGCCAACTACTGACGCGTCTTCACTACAATTCAGCTTAACTTTGCGTGCGAAACGTTTTTCAAGTGTCGCTACCAATGACTCTTGCTGCGCTGCAGTAAGAGGGGTTGCCGAAATCACGTCTACATCGATTTCTTTGTCATACTCTGCTTTAAACGCAGCGAATAACTGTGCAACCTCAGGCAGTGCAATCAAACGTCCATTTTCAGCCATCACCTTCACTAGGTTCTGACCTTGTTCGTTGAGCTGCTCTGCGCATAAGTTAATAAATAACTCAGCTTGTGCAGAAGCAGTAGGCAATCCAGCTAAAATGGCTGATGCTTGCTCGTCGCTGGCAACGTGGCCAGCGAAAAACAACATGTCATTCCAGCTTTCAATAGCGCCTTTTTCAACGGCAAGTTCAAAAGCCGCTTTAGCGTATGGGCGAGCGATAGTAGTCAATTCAGACATGCTCATACCCTCCTAATTACAGCTCAGCGACAAGTTTTTCAACGATGTCACTATGTGCGGCTTGATTGATTTCACGCTCTAAAATTCTCTCTGCGCCAACCACAGCCAGTGTTGCTACTTGCTTACGTAGCTCTTCTGTCACACGGTTACGCTCTGATTCAATTTCAGAGTGCCCTTGAGCAATAATTTTTTCACGCTCTTCTTGTCCACGAACTGTTTCTTCGTCAACAATTAGCACGGCACGCTTTTTAGCTTGATCAATGATATCAGCCGCTTGAGCTTTTGCATCTTTAAGCTGTTCTGCAGCTTTTTGTTGCGCAAGTTCTAAGTCTTTTTCGGCTCTATCAGAGGCAGCTAAACCATCTTCGATTTTCTTCTGGCGAGCTTCAATTGCACCGTTTAGTGGTGGCCATACGAACTTCATACAAAAAAGTACGAACACCGTAAACGCAATTAATTCACCGATAAGAGTGGCGTTTAAGTTCACAACCGCTCCTCCTTAAATAGTAAGCTGTTCAAAAAATAAAATTAAAGTACGAACAACAATACCATCGCGATACCAACACCAATCATTGCTACAGCATCGATTAGACCAGCAAGGATAAACATTTTAACTTGTAGCGATGGTGCAAGCTCAGGTTGACGCGCACATGCTTCAAGGAATTTACCGCCCATGTTACCAAAACCGATTGCTGTACCGATTGCACCGAAGCCGATAAGTAAAGCTACTGCGATGTACTTAAGACCTAATACTAGTTCCATTTTTTTCTCCAAAGTTTCAATTGTAATTAAAAGTAAAAATTAAAAGTTATAAATTAGTGATTATCTGAACTTGCCATGCTTAGGTATACGATTGTTAGCATCATGAATACGAATGCTTGCAATACGATTACTAATATATGGAATACAGCCCAAACAAAGTGCAACGGTAGTTGCATTAAGCCAATCGCACCTATAAGGATGAAGATTAGTTCACCTGCATATAAGTTACCGAACAAACGCAGCGCCAGTGAAAATGGCTTAGAAACCAATGCGATAAGCTCTAGTAATAGATTGAATGGGATTAAAAGAATCTGCATAGCTGTATTGTTTGAACTAAACGGGTGAAGTGTTAGCTCTTTAATAAAACCGCCGATACCTTTAATTTTAATTGAGTAACCAATCATTAATATAAACACACCTAGCGCCAGCGCTGCAGTTAAGTTTATATCTGTTGTTGGTACAATTTTCATGTATACGTCGTGTGAGTCCATGCCAAAGGCTTGCTCACCTACTAAACCAGCAAATGCAGGTAAGAAGTCAACTGGGATTAAATCCATTAAGTTCATTAAGAATATCCAAACGAATATCGTTAATGCTAATGGTGCAATCAGCTTGCTTTTACCATGGAAAGTATCACGTACGTTGTCGCCAACGAACTCAACTATCATTTCAATGAAACACTGAAATTTACCTGGTACGCCCAATGTTGATTTTTTAGCGGCACTACGGAAGATCCATAAAAAGATAAGACCTAGTCCGATTGACCATGCGAGGGTATCTACATGCCATGTCCAAAAACCACTGTCCGTACATGCTTTATTGAAGGCTAGACCGGCGTCGGTCGAGCACATCTTAGCATTGGTTAAGTGGTGCTGGATATGGCTAGATAGAGTAACTTCTTCTGCAGCCATGTTATATCCCAAAAGTTAATGTTTAAAAAAAACGGGTGCAAACAATCCAGTGAATAAAGCCAGTACATAGATACTAAAAAAGGGCAGTAGAACTACCGGAAAATGCTTTAGTACTAGCGCAAACAATATGATTGTCAGCATAAACTTTAGTGCGTTACCGCGTTTTAACGCGTTATACGCTTGTTCTGCACGACTCGCCCCCATAAATCGGAATGCGTAAAGTGCAAAAACACAGTGAGGAAGTATCGCAACTGCACCACCAGCTAACGCTGACAGACTGGCTTCAACTCCCAAACCAATAAAAATAATTACGGCAGCAAATAATGCTACAACACCCTGAAGACAAATTAGTTTAAATGCGGCAAGCCTATACGGACTTGCTAACTTATTATTCACTTTTTGTTAACCTTAATGGCGTTCAAATCGTTAGGGTGTGAAAACTGGCGAAATTATACTGTATCCTGCCAGTTTTGCAACTTGAGTAGAGTGTTTGTAACACAAATTTGCTACAAATGTCTCTTTTTAGACATGTAATAGATCAATGGTGGGTATTGTCGTGATTAATACGATTCAAAATGCCGTCAAGCTCGTCTAAATTAGTATATGAAATAACCAATTTACCTTTGCCTTTTTTGTTGTAGTTTATCTCTACTTTAGCACCTAGGTTTTCAGCTAATTGTTGTTCTAACTGTTTAACATCTGGGTCTTTTTGGTGTTCTTGCTTGGCGGGTGCAGGTTCTAAAATTGCACGCACTAGCTTTTCAGTTTCTCTTACTGTTAGTCCCTTTGCAACGGCAGTTCGTGCTGCGTCAGACTGCGCTTCGCCTTCAAGTGCGAGTAAACAACGCGCATGGCCCATTTCTATGTCACCATGTTCTAACAGAATTTTTACATCACTATTTAAATTATTTAAACGTAATAAGTTTGTTACGGTGGTTCTTGATTTGCCAACTGCATCAGCCACTTGCTGATGTGTTAATTCAAACTCATTTAATAAACGATTAAGCGCAACCGCTTCTTCCATTGCATTTAAATCTTCACGCTGAATATTTTCAATCAGTGCTATAGCAACGGCGGCTTCATCGGGTACATCTTTAATAATACATGGAACTGCGTCTAGTTTTGCAATTTGCGCTGCGCGCCAACGACGTTCACCGGCAATAATTTCATAGCTATTGTGGGCAATAGGGCGCACAACAATAGGTTGAATAATTCCTTGTGAGCGAATAGAGCTGGCGAGTTCTTCGAGTGCCTCTTCAGACATGTCTTTACGAGGTTGGTACTTGCCTGAATGCAAAAACTCAATAGGCAATGTTTGTAACGGGTTATCTGTAGCACTAACTGTGCTTTGGACAACCTCTGTTACGTTTTGTGTGTCTTGTTCCTTGCTGGCGCTCGGTGCAGGCTTAGACGAACTTAAAAGTGCATCGAGTCCTCGGCCTAAACCTCGTTTTTTAGCAGACATGTTATTTTTTTACCTCAAAGTTAGGCGACAACGGACGCTGTTTTTTCTTTTCTGCGCAGCATTTCACCGGCAAGTGCCAAATACGCTTTTGCGCCACTTGATGCTCTGTCGTAGTACATAGCAGGTGCGCCAAAACTTGGCGCCTCAGCTAGACGAACATTTCGTGGGATCACAGTGCGATACACTTTATCACCAAAATGTTGTTTTAATTGTTCTGAAACGTCGTTTGCTAGACGGTTACGCGGATCGTACATAGTGCGTAATATGCCTTCAATTTTTAATTCAGGATTTACTAATTTAGCCAATTGCGTAATGGTATCCATTAATGCTGTTAGGCCTTCCAGTGCATAATATTCACATTGCATTGGTACTAAAATAGAATCTGCAGCGGCCATAGCATTAACAGTTAACATGTTTAATGAAGGCGGGCAGTCTATAAATATAAACTCGTATTGGTCCTGAATTTTTTCAAGTGCATTACGAAGACGCACTTCACGGGCAAATAATTCCATTAGTTTAACTTCGGCAGCGGTTACGTCTCCGTTTGCTGCAATCATATGGTATTCGCCAGATGTTTCTTTAATGATTACGTCTTCAATAGGCTTATCTTCAATAAGTAGGTCGTAAATAGTGGGCACGTCGCCATATTTATCTACCCCACTGCCCATAGTGGCATTACCTTGCGGGTCGAGATCAATTAACAGCACTTTACGCTTCGTTGCGGCCATAGACGCAGCGAGATTAACAGCGGTCGTAGTTTTACCTACACCCCCTTTTTGATTTGCTAATGCGATGACTTTTGCCACAGTGTCTCTGATCCCTAGTCTTTAGAAAGAATAATTAAATGTCGTTGTGCATCTAACTCAGGTACTTCTAATGCAATTTTTTTCTCAAACTTTACGCCAGCGGGTAATGACTCTAACTCTTCGCTAGGGTAAACGCCTTTAAGCGCAATAAAATGGCCAGATTGATCAATTAGGTGTGAACACCAGTCAACCATATCTTGTAATGATGCAAATGCACGACTGAGTACGCCATCTAATTTAACACTTGGTTGATATTCTTCAACTCTTGACTGTACCGGGGTAACATTATCAAGCCCAAGTTCATGCTTTACGTGCATTAAAAAGCGTACACGTTTACCTAAGCTGTCGAGTAACACGAATTGGGTATCAGGAAGTGCAATAGCTAATACAATACCAGGAAGCCCAGGGCCTGTACCAACATCAATATAATGATGACCGGGTAAATGAGGTGCAACAACAAGGCTATCCATAATATGCTTTACCATCATTTCTTGAGGTAAACGTACTGAGGTTAAGTTATACGCTTTGTTCCACTTATCCAATAGTTCAACGTAACGAACAAGCTGTTGCTGTTGTTTTTCTGTTAGCGCAATATCAGTTTGCGCTAACAATGTAGTTAATTGTTGTTGTAACACTAGGTGCCCTTACCGTTACGCAGATTTGCGTAATAAGCCTTGCTTCTTCAGATACACTAATAATAACGAAATAGCTGCTGGTGTGATACCAGAAATACGCGAAGCCTGACCAATAGTGTCCGGACGAGACTCTTCTAATTTTGCCACTACCTCGTTTGATAAACCTGATACGGTTTTATAATCAAACTCTTTTGGTAATATTGTTTCTTCATGGCGAAGCTGTTTATTGATCTCATCCTGCTGACGCGCAATGTAACCTGCGTATTTTGTATGGATCTCAACCTGCTCTAAAGCCGCTTTATTTGTAAATTCAGATCCTAAGCCTTCAATAGCCATTAGATCATCATAACGGATCTCTGGGCGGCGTAGTAATTCTTCTAAACTTGCTTCACGCGTTAATGGAGCTTTTAATAAAGCGTTTACTTGATCAACAACAGTATGATCTTTGTGAATCCACGTGTCTTTTATACGTTGTTTTTCTTTTTCGATAATTTCCATTTTTTCGTTAAATGCCTGCCAGCGCTCATCGTTAACTAAACCTAGCTCACGGCCTTTTTCAGTTAAACGAATATCGGCATTATCTTCACGCAACAATAAACGGTATTCAGCACGGCTGGTAAACATACGGTAAGGTTCTTTTGTACCAAGCGTTGCTAAGTCGTCAATTAATACACCAACGTATGCTTCGTCACGACGTGGCGTCCACGAATCTTTACCTTGCACTTTAAGTGCCGCGTTCATACCAGCAATTAAGCCTTGTGCACCCGCTTCTTCGTAGCCAGTAGTTCCGTTTATTTGGCCTGCAAAGAATAAGCCTTCAATAAATTTAGTTTCTAGTGATTGTTTTAAATCACGTGGATCAAAGTAATCGTATTCAATAGCATAACCTGGTCGGCAAATATGTGCATTTTCAAAACCTGTGATCGATTGCACTATTTCTAATTGCACATCAAACGGTAGACTTGTCGAAATACCATTAGGGTAAAGCTCGTAAGATGTTAAACCCTCTGGCTCTACAAATATTTGGTGTTTGTCTTTATCTGCAAAGCGAACAATTTTATCTTCAATAGATGGGCAGTAACGTGGACCAATGCCTTCAATAACACCTGAGTACATAGGTGAACGATGCAAGTTTTTGCGTATAACATCATGTGTTTTTTCATTTGTGTAAGTGATGTAACACGGTATTTGTTGCGGGTGGTCACTTTGTTTACCTAAAAATGAAAATACAGGTGTAGGGGCATCGCCTGGTTGCTCCTGCATTTTGCTAAAATCAACCGTACGCGCATCAATACGTGGTGGAGTACCTGTTTTTAAACGATCTACTCTAAAAGGCTGTTCACGTAATCGTTGTGCTAAAGCTATTGATGGTGGATCGCCTGCACGTCCGCCTTTGTAATTTTCTAAACCAATATGTATTTGGCCACCTAAAAATGTACCTACGGTAAGTACTACACTAGGTGCACTAAAACGTAACCCCATTTGAGTTACTACGCCGGTTACTCGATCGTTTTCAACAATAAGATCATCACACGACTGCTGAAATATTTTTAAGTTTTCTTGATTTTGTAATGTGGTTTGAATAGCCGCTTTATACAAAGCGCGATCAGCTTGTGCACGGGTTGCACGAACCGCAGGTCCCTTTGAAGAATTTAAAGTACGAAATTGGATCCCGCCTTTATCAATAGCTTGTGCCATTGCACCGCCAAGCGCGTCAATTTCTTTTACCAAATGACCTTTGCCTATCCCACCAATTGCTGGGTTACAAGACATTTGACCAAGGGTATCCATATTGTGAGTCAGTAGCAGGGTATTCATCCCCATACGGGCAGCTGCCAATGCGGCTTCAGTGCCTGCATGTCCACCACCTACTACGATAACGTCAAAATTTTCATGAAAAATCATTAATGGGATCCTACTTAAATCAAACCGGTAAACTTCAAAAGGGAGCGTATTCTACCTAGAAATGAGCAGAAGATAAATGATTAAACTGTGCTCAGATCTAAGTAAGTGATCTCTAATAATATAAAGGATCTTTTAAAAAGATCTTTTAATACTATTACTACTACTGATCGGGTTTTCTGTTGATAAGCTTTAGATCTTGTTTAAAAACATTAAATTAGATCAGATCTAAAGGTGTTAATATGATCGGATCATCCCACAAATAAGCACTGATCAAAAAGCCACTTTATGCACAGGGGGAGATTAGTTAGATCTTATCCCATGGATAAGCATGCTTTAAAATGCAGTTTATTCAAACTTTATCCACATTATTAATTAAATTATTAGTAAATTGTGAGTAACTTTTATATGAGATTTTACTTGATCTCTTTATTTTAAACCTGTTTGGGTAACCCAAGTGTCTAACCAAGCGAGGGCTGTGTCTTCAGGGAGTGACTCGTCTAATATATTTAACTCTAAGCGTTCAGCCACTTTTATAGCGCCTTTTTTGCTTAGTAGTGCTTCTATATTGCGCCCTGCTAAGTTATATGTGTCGTAGCTGGTATCACCTAATGCAATAACCGAAAACTTTAAATGCTTCAAATCAGTTGATTGCGCTACTTGTTCTACAAAGCTTAAAAGATTATCGGGATAATCACCTGCGCCATAAGTAGATGTACATATTAACCAGAGCGTATTGTGTTGATCTATTTCATTAAATTTTGGCTGATCATGGAGTTGGGTTGTAATACCTTGGTTATTTAGCTCATCGCTTAATTGCTCCGCAACATACTCGGCCGATCCCATTTGGCTGCCCACAATAATATTTACTGAACTCATGATTAGTTATGATCGCATTAGTTTTAATTGCTGCCTATGATAGCCGAGTACAAACTGCAGTAAAGGGAAGAGTGTGGGTTTGGATAACTATTTTTAGTCTAATTTTTAGATCATTGTTTAAAGTTTTTTTAAGTTGTTGATTTATATATATGTAAAATAATACCTTCAAATGTAACCTTCTGATCAAACTGTTAATAAGATTGGGGGAAGTTCTGTTTAACTTTATGTTCTATGTAACTAAAATTTTGTAAGTTATTGATTTTAAGCTTTTGTAAGTCCAATTATGATGAATGTTTAATATAGAAGTAATGTTGATCATTGTGTGGATATAAAGGGTGTTGATAACCGATTATTTAGATCGAAAATAATTTTAAATAACGATCAATTAAATATGATCTTATTAAATAAATATCAAAATAGTTTTTATAACGGCCGCTTTTTACTAAAAATAGAGCTAATAACGTGTATTTCAGCTAAAAAATTTTGGATTTTTGTCCAAAAAATGGAAATTGTGGATAACTGATCTGACTAAATTTAAAGTTTTTGTGATATTCGATCATGCATTTACATGTTTGAGCTGGTGGATAGCGCGATCAATACACACTTGTGATCGCCTTATTTTTTGATATAAAGCCAAATAAGGCTGCAATTTTAGCTAATAAAATATTAAAAACAGTGATTTCAGCTTGTTTTAAGGTTAATTATAGTGGCTTAACTTATTCGTATGTGGGAGATATATCACCTTAAATAGGCGGTTATATCTTGTAAAGTAGGCCATTAATAAGCATTTAAAGATACTAATTTAGAGAAAATAAGAGCCTAAAATAGCACTCAGCTTATCTAAAAATACCCATATGTTGATATAGAAAGGCTTAATTTAGGCAGTAAAAAAGGGCGTTTTTTACGCCCTTAATTTTTAATTATTTAATTGTTAGGTCTTTTATTTACCAATACAGAACGAGCTAAATATTTTTCCAAGTAGATCGTCTGAAGTAAACTCACCGGTTATTTCGTTTAAAAATTGCTGCGTTAGGCGCAGCTCTTCGGCCAAAATTTCACCCGCAACATGCATTTCAAGCTGCGTTTTACCCGTATCTAAATGATAAGCTGCGCTTTCTAAAGCGTCTAAATGACGGCGACGAGCCATAAAGCCACCTTCTGTTGCGCCGTCAAAACCTATACAGGCCTTTAAATGTTCACGTACGAGCTCTATACCTTCAGCGTTTTTAGCACTTAAACTTATGACCGGGTATTGTTGGTTTTCATCCAAGCCTACAATATCACCCGATAAATCGGCTTTGTTTCTGATCACTGTAACCCCCATACCTTTTGGTAATTTTGCCATAAACTCTGGCCAAATTTTATGTGGGTCGGTGTCTACAGTATCGGTGCCATCAAGCATAAATAAAACGCGGTCGGCTTGGTTTATTTCATCCCATGCGCGCTCAATACCTATTTGCTCTACGCGGTCAGGGCTTTCACGAAGACCTGCGGTATCGATAATATGCAGTGGCATGCCATCAATATGGATGTGTTCGCGCAGTACGTCGCGGGTGGTACCTGCTATTTCGGTTACGATTGCTGCTTCTCTGCCTGCTAGGGCATTTAGTAAGCTTGATTTACCCGCGTTAGGACGACCTGCAATCACAACACGCATACCTTCGCGCATTATGCTTCCCTGTTTAGCTTGGTCAGTTACGGTGTTTAATTGGTTTATAATTGCGTTTAGATCGCCCGATACTTTGCCATCTGACAAAAAGTCTATTTCTTCATCTGGAAAGTCGATTGCTGCTTCTACGTACATACGAAGATGAATTACTTTTTCAACCAGTGTTTCAATGTGTTTAGAAAACTCACCTTGAAGTGATTGTAAGGCGCTTTTAGCTGCTTGTTCACTGGTGGCATTAATTAGGTCACTAATTGCTTCTGCTTGGGTTAAATCAAGCTTGTCGTTCATAAATGCACGCTCTGAAAACTCACCTGGTTTTGCTAAACGTACACCTTCTATTTTGCTAATTTCTTTAAGTAGCATATCAAGCACAACTGGGCCACCATGACCTTGCAACTCAAGTACATCTTCACCAGTAAATGAGTTAGGTCCGGCAAAATAAATGGCAATACCTTGGTCAAGCTGATCGCCATTTAAGTTTTTAAATGGTACATAATCGGCGTATCTCACTTTTGGTATTTTACCAATAACTTTTTCAGCAACGCTTTTGGCAAGGCTGCCAGAAACCCGAATAATACCAACACCACCACGCCCAGGTGCGGTTGCTTGTGCTGCAATTGTGTCTTGATTGATCATGCTATTTAATTTACCAACAATGTGTACGTTATGGCGCTATTGTAACCTATGAAATTACCACTCGCGAATGCTCTGATAAAAAATGGGCAATAAAAAAGGCGACCTAAGTCGCCTTTATAATAAGTAGGGCTAAGTTAGCCTCTTACTTTTATTCCTTTCTTTTCCATACCGCGATAAATATAAAGCATTTGCGCGATTGAAATAAGATTAGATACTAACCAGTAAAGTACTAAGCCTGATGGGAACCATAAGAAGAATACAGAGAAGATAACCGGCATAAAGGTCATCATTTTTTGCTGCATTGGATCGGTAACCGTCATAGGTTGAAGCTTTTGAGTTATAAACATACTAGCACCAAATAAAATTGGTAATACGTAGTATGGGTCTTGTGCTGATAAATCAGTTAACCAAAGCATAAACTCAGCATGGCGAAGTTCTGTTGATTCTAAAAATACATAAAACAACGCTAAGAAAATAGGCATTTGTAGCAAAATAGGGAAACAACCACCCATTGGGTTTACTTTCTCTTTTTTGTACATCTCCATAGTAGCTTGACCGAACTTTTGACGGTCATCACCATACTTTTCTTTAAGAGCTGCCATTTTTGGTTGAAGGGCACGCATTTTAGCCATTGACGTGTATTGCGCTTTAGTTAGCGGGTACATCAATGATTTAACAATAATAGTGATAGCAATAATTGCTAAACCCCAGTTACCAAGAATACTGTAAAGCCATTTTAGTAATACAAATAGTGGCTGTGAAATAAACCATAACCAGCCGTAGTCTACAGTTAGGTCTAAGTCAGGGTGAAGCGCTTCTAATACATCAGACTCTTTAGGGCCCATGTAGTAAATAGAAGTAATGGTTTGCTCTGAACCGGCTTGAACATTAACAGGTTCTGCTTTTGTACCAATGATAGCGGCGTTACTGCTTGTAATTAAGCTATAAAGGGTGTTGGTTTGGTCTTGCTTTGGTACCCACGCACTTACAAAGTAATGTTGAATAAATGCAATGTAACCACCTTGCGTGCTTTCATTTAGGTTTTTGTCGGCCATGTCAGAAAAGCTATACTTTTCGTATGGTTCTTCGTCTGTACCGTAAGCTGCACCTAAATAGTTTTGATCAACTAAGCTGCCTTTTTCTTGTACTGTGCGCTTAACTTGTGTGTAAAGCTGCACTTGAATAGGAGCACTGGTTGTATTGTTTACTGTGTATTCTAAGCCAACATCATATTGACCTTTTTTAAATACATACGTTTTAGTAAAGCTAACACCGTTGCTATCAGTAAACTGTAACGGTACGCGTAACTCATCACCTGTTAAGGTATAAGACGTTTGTTCGCTGTGGTAAGTAGGGCGACCGTTTGCAGATGCGTCTGGGCCATTTAAACCAATTAAACCACTTTGTGAAAAGTATTGATTACCCTCAAATTCACCCAGCAGCATGAAAGGTGTTTCTTCGCCTTTCACTTCTTCGTATTGAAGTAAGTCCGATTCAACAATATCACCACCTTTGGTGTCGATTTTAACTTTAAATACGTCTGTTGTTATTTCTATAACAGAACGTTTAGCTAATGTTGTTGAAGCCGGTAAGCCAGAGTCTGACGATGAAGGTATAAAATCATCCGATTCAGTTGAATTTGCTTGTTGCGTTTGTGTTGTGGCACTTGGATCGACTTTTGGCTGGTTATAATCATTATTCCATTCTTGGAACAATAAAAACGACACTAGCATTAGGCCAATGAATAAAAACGTGCGTTGCGATTCCATAACAGCTCTTATTTCTCGTGTTGGTGGTTAATATGGGTTATTTTTTCAGGTACTGGGTCATCACCACCTGAATGTAAAGGATGGCATTTTAATATGCGTTTTAATGCTAACCAACTTCCTTTTATCAATCCATGCAATTTTATTGCTTGAATTGCGTAATGTGAGCAGCTTGGATTAAAACGACAATGCGGACCTAATAGCGGGCTAATCCACTTTTGATAACCGCGGATCAATAACACTAAACATAATGTCGGTAAAGCAACAAGTGGTTTGAGTAACCTCATGATGTTTATGCCCCTAGTTAAATTTAGTGAGATAGATATCATGTATTTAAAGGCTCTATTGGAAATTTTAAATGCATGATTAAAAGGTGAGCTAAAGATACATTAATTAACCCTGTAATTCTATTGCTATTGGGTTTGTTTATTAGATTTAGCTGATTTGTTTGGGCGTTTCTTAAAGGGTGGAGGCTTAGGCGCACCTGGTTTACAGCGTTCGTTGATTTTTCGCCATAACTTGGTCAGTTGCTTGGTTAATTCTTCATTAGACTGCTCGTCAATGCCATTTTTAACCATAAGCACAATATCAATGTTATCGATGTTGTGTTGATTTAAACGAAAACTTTCGCGAGCAAGACGTTTAATACGGTTTCGTTGGCATGCCTTTTTTACACGTTTTTTAGCAACAGTAAGTCCTAACCTAGGTTTTTCTTGGTCATTGGGTTTAGCTAATAGAGTAAAGTAAGGAGTTGCAGCCCGAGCGGGTTCGTTAAATATACGAGAGTAATGCGAGGGAGTTAACAGACGTAACTCCCTGCCAAAGCTAAAGTCTTCCACTTATAAATTAAGCAGAAAGAACTTTGCGGCCTTTAGCGCGGCGACGTGCTAATACTTTACGGCCATTTACAGTTGCCATGCGAGCACGGAAACCGTGTGCACGTTTGCGTTTTAAAACGCTAGGTTGAAAAGTTCTTTTCATAACAATCTCATCCGATCGGTTAAAGTTAAAACATCCTATGCAGGTCGCGATCCTGGCACAGGTGCCATTGCGAGCGCGAGATATTATAGATGAAACGACCTAAAGTCAATAATAATTACGCGTTAAGCACCGTGTTTATTAAGCAGGCAGTTAGTGATAGTAAAGCGCGATCTAGTAGGATCATCATAAATAAGAAGTTTTCCACAGCCCTTGTATAAAAAGTGAATAAAAGCGGGGGAAAAGTAAATTGGATCGTAAAATTGGTTCGCGATCTTGGTGTTATTTTGTTATGATCTGTTATCAGGCTAATAATTAAAAATTTAATTAAATCAGGTTGTTAGCTTTTTTTCATGTCGTTATACATAATTTTATAAAAATCAGCCTTTTACTTGTGGATAAAGTGCCTTCATAATACTTGGTCTTGGGCCGCTTATTTGGCTATTTAAACGCAATAAATGCATGGTTTTTAACCATTTTTGATGTGCGGGAATAAAAATTATATCTCTGGGAGTTTAACTGTGTATCTGTCGGTTTGGCAAAGTTGTTTATATGTATTGCAAGATGAATTGCCTTCGCAGCAGTTCAGTATGTGGGTAAGACCACTTCAAGCAGAAAGTACCGAAGATACTCTGACTATTTATGCACCTAATCGCTTTGTGCTTGATTGGGTGAGAGAAAAATACCTTAACCGCATTAACGAACTACTCGTCGAGATTTGTGGTGACGAAGCACCGGAACTTCGTTTTGATGTAGGTAGCAAACCACTTTTAAATACACAGGTTGCACCTGCTACAGAAACACAGCCTGCACCTAGTATTCAAGCATCAGCAAAGCAACAGCCGCGTGAGCAAAAACCGGTTGTTGAACCCGCACCTAAATCGGGCTATAAATCAAACATTAAAGAAAACTACACCTTTGATAGTTTTGTTGAGGGTAAATCTAACCAATTAGCAAAAGCGGCTGCAACTCAAGTGGCCGATAACCCTGGCTCTGCATTTAACCCTGTATTTATATACGGTGGTACGGGCTTAGGTAAAACGCACTTACTCCATGCTGTAGGTAATGGCATTATGGCAAATAAGCCTGATGCTAAAATTGTGTATATGCATTCAGAGCGTTTTGTACAAGATATGGTTAAAGCACTACAAAATAATGCAATAGAAGAATTTAAACGTTATTACCGTAGTGTTGATGCATTAATGATTGATGACATTCAATTTTTTGCCAATAAAGAACGTTCTCAAGAAGAGTTTTTTCATACCTTTAATGCGTTGCTTGAAGGTAATCAGCAAATTATTTTAACTTCTGACCGTTACCCTAAAGAAATTGAAGGGGTAGAAGACAGGCTTAAGTCTCGTTTTGGTTGGGGATTAACAATTGCTATTGAGCCTCCAGAGCTTGAAACACGTGTAGCCATTTTGATGAAAAAGGCGCAGCAGAGTAAAATAAACTTACCTCATGAAGTGGCTTTTTTCATTGCAAAAAAATTACGTTCAAATGTACGTGAACTTGAAGGCGCACTTAACCGTGTAATTGCAAATGCAAACTTCACTGGACGTCCTATTTCTATCGACTTTGTAAAAGAAGCATTGCGTGACTTATTGGCGCTGCAAGATAAGCTCGTCACAATTGATAATATACAGCGTACAGTGGCTGAATATTATCGAATTCGTGTCTCGGATTTACTTTCTAAACGCCGAAGCCGCTCTATAGCAAGGCCTCGTCAGGTTGCTATGGCGCTGTCTAAAGAATTAACCAATCACAGTTTACCTGAGATTGGAGACGCGTTTGGTGGCCGTGACCATACAACGGTTTTACATGCGTGTCGTAAAATAAAATCGTTACGTGATGAAAGTCACGAAATTAAAGAAGATTATCAAAATTTAATAAGAACATTGTCATCTTAGGGCTGACTTTTTTATGCAAATAACAATATCAAGACAACAATTTTTAAAGCCATTGGTTCAAGTATCGGGCGCAATTGAGCGTAAGCATACGTTACCAATTTTATCTAACGTTTTGTTAGTAGTAGAAAACGGACAGCTTTCGATGACAGGGACCGACCTTGAAATTGAATTAGTGTCTGGTGTTTTTGTTGGTGATGATATTGCCGATACAAAATTAACTTTACCTGCTAAAAAGTTACTCGATATTTGTAAAAGTCTACCTGAAGGTTCAGACATTATGTTAAGCTTACAAGACCACCAGTTGTTATTAACGAGTGGTAAAAGTCGTTTTTCACTTACAACGTTATCAGCGGCTGACTTCCCCAATTTAGAAGAATGGGATGGTGAAGTTGAATTTCAACTAACGCGTTTAGAGCTTCGTAAATTACTTGAAAGCACGCACTTTTCAATGGCAAACCAAGATGTACGTTATTACTTAAACGGTATGTCGTTTGAAGTTGATAATAGCGATATTAAAACGGTGGCTACCGACGGACACCGCTTGGCGATTGCACAGAAAAAGCTTACTCAATCACTTAATACTCAACGCCAATTAATTATTCCACGTAAAGGTGTGCAAGAAATCATGCGCCTTATGGTTGCCGACGATGAGCTAGTCACTATTCAATTCGGTGCTAATCACATTCGTATTATTGACATTGAGTTTACGTTTACCAGTAAACTAGTTGATGGTCGTTTTCCTGATTACCGTCGTGTACTTCCACGAGGCGGTGATAAAACAATTATTGCCAACCGTGAATGGTTACGAAATGCTTTTCAGCGTGTATCTATTTTATCAAATGAGAAGTTTCGTGGTGTACGCTTAAACTTATCAAATGGTTTATTAAAAATTACTGCCAATAACCCAGAGCAAGAACAAGCTGAAGAGGTTGTTGAAGTAAATTATCAGGGTGATGAGTTAGAAATTGGTTTTAATGTTTCATATGTTTTGGATGTATTAAACACATTAAAAACTGAAGATGTACAGTTTACGTTAGCAGACTCAAACAGCAGTGCACTAATAGAAGGCGCTGGTGATGATGAAGCAATGTATGTTGTTATGCCTATGCGTTTATAAGATCACAAACATATAATGAGCTTAAGTCATTTGAGCCTCAAATATTTTCGTAATATTGAGGCGCTGACGCTAGAACCTGTTAATGGCGTAAACATTATATATGGTGAAAATGGCAGCGGAAAAACCAGCCTTTTAGAAGCTATTTATTACCTTTCTCACGGCAAGTCTTTTAGAACACCAAAGCACAAAAGCATTATTGCACACCAGCAAGAGCAATTTGTAATTCATGGCCGAAAGACGGTGCATGATTTATCAATTCCTATTGGTATTAGCAAAACGCGTTTAGGTGAAACAAATTTAAAGATTCAGGGTAAAGCGAGCCGTAAAATATCTGAGCTTGCACAGCTAATGCCTGTTCAAATTATTACGCCTGAAAGTTATTCTTTATTTTTTGGTGGGCCAAAAGAGCGTAGAAAGTTTTTAGACTTAGGTTTGTTCCACGTGGAACATGAGTTTTTTTACTTGTGGCAATCGTTTAATAAAGTATTAAAACAGCGTAATGCTTTACTAAAATCTAAGCCTAAGAATTATTTTGACCAAATTAAGTTTTGGGACAAAGAATTTGTTAGACTGGCTGAAGAAATAAATAAATTAAGATTGGCGTATATAAGTAGGTTTAAGCAGCAATTTTTTGATAAAATGTGCTCAGAATTAACGCTTATACGCGATTTAGAAATGACGTTTAATGCAGGCTGGAAAGAGAATGAATCTCTTGCAGATGCGTTAGAGCAAAACTTTGAGCGAGATGCTCGCCAAGGATTTACAAGTAAGGGCCCACATAAGGCCGACTTTAGTTTCAGTGTCGCTGGCAACAGTGTAGAGAATACGTTCTCACGCGGGCAGTTAAAGTTATTATTGTATGCGTTAAAAGTAACGCAAAATAGCTTAATTGAGTCAGAGACCGATAAGCAATCTATATTGCTAATAGATGATTTACCCTCAGAGTTAGGCGAAGATACAAAAGAGAAAGTTGGGCAACTATTGTCTCACTGCAGTTCTCAAATATTTATCTCTTCAATTTTATCTGAGAGTATTTCTGCTGTGGTGGAACCCATGCAACGAGAACTAAAAATGTTCCACGTGAAACATGGCAACCTAATAACAAGATAAGTGGGATTAACCATGTCTGAGAATTATGACTCGTCGAGTATTAAAGTACTTAAAGGATTAGACGCAGTAAGAAAGCGTCCTGGGATGTATATAGGGGACACCGATGATGGCACAGGCTTACACCACATGGTGTTTGAGGTCGTTGATAACTCAATAGACGAAGCCCTTGCTGGTCATTGTGATGATATTTTTGTAACGATTCACTTAGATGGCTCTGTATCGGTTAGAGATAATGGCCGTGGTATCCCAGTGTCTATCCATGAAGAAGAAGGCGTTTCGGCTGCCGAAGTAATCATGACGGTACTTCATGCTGGTGGTAAGTTTGATGATAACTCTTATAAAGTATCAGGCGGCTTGCATGGTGTGGGTGTTTCGGTTGTAAACGCACTTTCAGAAAAATTAAAACTAACCGTGCGTCGAGAAGGTAAACTTCATGAGCAGTTTTACACTATGGGTGTGCCAGATGCGCCACTTGCTGTTATTGGAGATTCTGAAACAACGGGTACGGAACTACGTTTTTGGCCAAGTGCAGAAACATTCACTAATTTAGATTTTCATTACGATATTTTAGCAAAACGCCTACGTGAACTGTCGTTCCTTAACTCGGGCGTTAGTATCATTTTAAATGATGAGCGTGAAGAAAATAAAAGCGACCACTTTAAATACGAAGGTGGTATTCAGGCATTTGTTGAATACATTAACCGTAACAAAACACCTATTCATAAAGGCGTTTTCCACTTTACACATGAGCGTGTAGAAGACGGAATTAGCGTTGAAGTATCAATGCAATGGAATGACGCATACCAAGAAAACATTTACTGTTTTACAAATAACATTCCACAACGTGATGGTGGTACTCACTTAGCCGGTTTTAGATCTGCGCTAACACGTACACTTAATAACTTTATGGAAAAAGAGGGCTTTAACAAGAAAGCAAAAACAACCAGTAACGCAACCGGTGACGATGCGCGTGAAGGTTTGACAGCTGTAATTAGTGTTAAAGTTCCTGATCCTAAGTTCTCTTCGCAAACAAAAGACAAGCTAGTATCTAGCGAAGTTAAGTCTGCCGTAGAACAAGCAATGGCTGAGAAGTTCACTGAGTTTTTGTTAGAAAACCCAGTAGATGCAAAAATTGTTGTTGGGAAAATTATAGATGCATCACGTGCGCGTGAAGCGGCACGTAAAGCGCGTGAAATGACACGTCGTAAAGGCGCAATGGATCTTGCCGGTTTACCGGGTAAATTAGCCGATTGTCAGGAAAAAGATCCTGCACAATCAGAACTTTATATAGTGGAAGGGGACTCTGCTGGCGGTTCAGCCAAGCAGGGTCGTAACCGTAAGAATCAGGCGATTCTTCCGCTTAAAGGTAAAATTCTAAACGTAGAAAAAGCACGTTTTGATAAAATGCTGTCTTCACAAGAAGTTGCAACACTAATTACTGCATTAGGTTGTGGTATTGGCCGTGACGAATATAACCCTGAAAAACTACGTTATCACCGTATTATCATCATGACCGATGCGGACGTAGATGGTTCTCACATTCGTACTTTATTGCTTACATTCTTCTATCGTCAAATGCCGGAAATTGTAGAGCGCGGATATATTTATATTGCTCAGCCACCACTTTATAAAGTGAAAAAAGGTAAGCAAGAGCGCTATATTAAAGATGACCCAGCACTTGTTGAGTACTTAACATCGCTTGCACTTAATAATGCAGCTTTATACACAAGTGCAGACGCATCTGCGCTTGAAGGTGAAGCCTTAGAGAAAATAGTTCACGATTACCAAAATACAGTTAAAGTAATCGAGCGCTTAAAACGTAAATACCCTAACACGGTAATGGAACGTTTAATCTACCAAAGCGAGTTGACCAAAGAAGACCTTGAAGACGAAGCTAAAGTAATTACGTGGACAAAAGAGCTTGTTGACGATTTAGTTGACCGTGACGAAGATGCAACTATTTTCAACGCTGCAACTCAGTATGATGCAGAGCGTAACTTGTATTATCCCGTTGTGAATATTCGTCAACACGGTGTAGATAAGTCTCACGTACTAAGCTACGACTTCATTACATCGCGTGACTACCAACGTATTGCTGTGACTGGTGTTAACATTGCAAACATCATTACAGAAGGTGCTTATATTCAACGCGGTGAGAAAACAAAACCTGTTGATAACTTTGTGGATGCTTTGGAATGGTTGATCACTGAATCTAAGCGCGGGATCTATATTCAACGCTACAAAGGATTGGGTGAGATGAACCCAGATCAACTTTGGGAAACTACCATGGATCCAGACGCACGCCGTATGTTACAAGTAACCATTGAAGATGCTGTAGGCGCGGATCAGTTATTTGCTACGCTTATGGGCGATCAGGTAGAGCCACGTCGTGACTTTATTGAAACTAACGCACTACGCGTAGTTAACTTAGACGTGTAAAAACATATTTAGATAATAAAAAGGAGCCTAAGGGCTCCTTTTTTATTTTCTACAAATACACAAACTGCTTAAAACCTGAGTGTACACACGGTATACTAAGGATAATTTTCACGCTACTTCTTAGATAGTAAAAAGCCAAATATGCAAAAATACGACGTAAAAACCTTCCAAGGTTTGATCCTGGCTTTACAGGATTATTGGGCACAGCAAGGCTGTGTCATTATTCAACCACTTGATATGGAAGTGGGCGCTGGGACATTTCACCCGCAAACATTTTTGAAATCAATTGGCCCTGAGCCAATGTCTAGCGCATACGTACAACCGTGTCGCCGTCCTACGGATGGCCGCTATGGTGAAAACCCAAACCGCTTACAACATTACTACCAATTTCAGGTAGTCTTAAAGCCATCACCAGATAACATTCAAGAGCTTTACTTAGGCTCACTAGAAGCAATGGGTATTGATACCCTAACTCACGAAGTACGCTTTGTAGAAGATAACTGGGAATCACCAACGCTTGGCGCATGGGGCTTAGGGTGGGAAATTTGGTTAAACGGTATGGAGGTAACGCAATTTACCTACTTCCAACAAGTAGGTGGATTAGAGTGCTCACCAGTAACTGGCGAGATTACTTACGGCCTAGAGCGTTTAGCAATGTATATTCAAGGCGTAGATAGCATTTACGACCTAGTATGGGCAGACGGTCCACTAGGGCGTGTAACTTACGGCGATGTGTTCCACCAAAATGAAGTAGAGCAGTCTACTTACAACTTTGAACATGCAAACGTAGAAGACTTGTTTGCGCAGTTTGATAAGTGTGAAGCTGAGAGCCAAAAGTTAATAGAAGCAAATTTACCACTTCCTGCCTACGAGCAAGTGATGAAAGCATCGCATGCATTCAACCTATTAGACGCGCGCCATGCTATATCTGTAACAGAACGTCAGCGTTATATTTTACGTGTTCGTGCGTTATCAAAAGCATGTGCACAAAGTTATTACGATGCACGCGAAGCGCTTGGTTTCCCGCTGTGTAAGGATAAGTAAGCATGACAGCACAAAATTTATTAGTAGAAATTGGCACTGAAGAGTTGCCACCAAAGTCGTTGCGTAAACTTGCCGAGGCATTTGCTGCAAATTTAACTCAAGAGTTAGAATCGCTAGAATTAGCACATCAAGGCGTAAGCTGGTATGCATCGCCTCGTCGTTTAGGTTTACAAGTAAAAGCACTTGAAGCTAAACAACAGGACAAAGAAGTTGAAAAGCGCGGGCCAGCAACTAAAGCAGCATTCGATAGTGAAGGTAACCCTACAAAAGCAGCAATGGGTTGGGCACGCGGTTGTGGTATTGATGTAAGTGAAGCACAAACACTTGAAACGGATAAAGGCGCATGGTTATTGCACATTGCTAAAGTAGCAGGGCAAGAAACTAAAACGCTAATGGCAGATGCTATCGCAAAAGCGTTAAGTAAATTACCAATACCAAAGCCAATGCGCTGGGGTGCGAATAAAACACAATTTATTCGCCCAGTTCATACCGTCACTATTTTATTTGGTAGCGAATTGCTAGAAGGTGAGATCCTTGGTAAGCAAGTAAGTAACCAACTTCAAGGTCACCGTTTTCATCACCCAGAAAAAATTAGCATTAACCATGCTGATGAGGTTTTTGATGTACTTAAATCTGCTTACGTTATTGCAGATTACGAACAACGTAAAGCGCAAATACGTGCACAAATAGAAGAAGCTGCAAGCGCAGTTAACGCTGTTGTTGCAATGGATGAAGATTTACTAGAAGAAGTAACATCACTAGTAGAGTGGCCAGTTACTTTAACGGCAACATTTGAAGAAGCATTTTTAGATGTACCAGCCGAAGCGCTAATTTACACCATGAAGGACGATCAAAAATACTTCCCGTTATTAGATCAAAACGGCAAGCTTTTAAATAAGTTTTTGTTTGTATCTAACATCGAGAGTAAAGACCCAAGCGTGGTAATTTCAGGTAACGAAAAAGTTGTACGCCCACGTTTGGCTGATGCACAGTTCTTCTTTGAGACCGACAAAAAGAAAACATTAGAAAGCCGTTTAGAATCGCTTGATACCGTTTTATTCCAAAAGCAGTTAGGTACGCTTAAAGATAAGTCTGAGCGTATTAGCGAACTTGCAGGGTATATTGCTGAGCAATTAGGCGCAGATAAAGACTTAGCAAAACGTGCAGGCCTATTAAGTAAAACAGACTTAATGACCGAAATGGTAATGGAATTTACTGATGTACAAGGTGTAATGGGAATGCATTACGCTCGCTTTGACGGTGAAGCAGAGGATGTAGCGCTTGCACAAAACGAGCAATACATGCCACGCTTTGCAGGCGACAACTTACCTACAAACCTAATTAGTTGTGCAGTAGCCATTGCAGATAAGTTTGATACGCTGGTGGGTATTTTTGGTATAGGCCAAGCACCAAAAGGCGATAAAGACCCATTTGCACTTCGTCGTGCTGCTATTGGTGCACTGCGTATTATGGTAGAAAAAGAGTTACCTCTTGATATTTTAGACCTAGTAGCAAAAGCACAAACATTGTTTGGCGATAAGCTAACTAATCTAAATGTATCAACCGACGTATTTGAATTTATGCTTGGACGTTTCCGTGCATGGTATCAAGACGAAGGTATTGAAGTAGATGTTATTCAAGCTGTGCTAGCACGTCGTCCAACTAAACCAGTTGATTTTGACCGTCGTGTTAAAGCCGTAAGCCACTTCCGTACTTTAGACGCAGCAGAAGCCCTTGCAGCCGCAAATAAACGCGTAAGTAACATTCTTGCTAAAAATGACATCACAAGCCAAGGTAATGTTGTTGAGAGCTTATTAAGCGACGACGCTGAAAAAGTATTGGCATCACAAGTGGCAAAATTTGCAACTGAGCTTGCACCACTTTATGCCGATGGAAACTACCAAGAAGCGCTTAGCCAATTGGCAGGCATTCGTGAAAGTGTTGATAACTTTTTTGACAACGTAATGGTTATGGCCGACGATGAAGCTGTTAAGCAAAATCGCCTTGCGCTATTAAGTCAGTTAAGTAGTTTATTTTTAGATATTGCAGATATTTCTGTTTTACAAAAATAACAACCATTAGCAATTTAAAAAGCCAGCATAACGCTGGCTTTTTAGTTTTAATACCTACCTAGATTAATTAAGCTAATAGGTATAATGAATAGGATGAAAATTGATGATTTCAATAAAAAAAATAATACCACTCGCTATTGCTGGGTTACTCAGTGCATGTTCAAGCCAAATATCAATTAACGATGTATTGCCACAAAAAGAACTCGACCGCACCATGTACCTGCGAGGCGATTTTACTTTATGGGACGCAGAGCCACAGTACCAATTTAGCTTAGTGGGCCCAGCACTGTATCAAGCGCAGGTAAAATTTAGCACACCGGGTAAAGTGTACGAATTCAAAATTGCCGATGCCGATTTTAGTGAAGGCTTTAACTGTGGTTACAGCGACTCATTCCCACAAGGTCAAAGTTTAACACTTGGGCAAGCAGCAACGGCAGACTGTAATACTATTTATAATTACTTTAGTTACACACCTGCGATAAAAGGCACATACATAGTAAGCATTGATTTTAGTGACTATGACGAGCCAAAAGTGACTATTACTAAGAAATAGCAGAATGTTTATAGTTGTCAGTTTTTAGCGTAAAGAGAAGTAAAAAACCGTACTTGATTTAACGAGCACGGTTTCTATTTTAAAACTGAGAACTGAGAACTGA
>NZ_PNDV01000054.1:0-447 GCF_005930865.1 Pseudoalteromonas sp. S554
GGGTGCAGATGCTAATCAGGTCATAAACCTAAAAATCACTACCGATATGAATACTACTGGCTTAGCTCTTTCTGGGGTTACGCTTAGTAGTGCAGCTAATGCTCAGTTAGCGATTACAGCTTTAGATAATGCTTTGTCTTCTGTAAATGGCGTTCGTGCTGATTTAGGTGCTAAGCAAAACCGTTTTAGTTCAACAATACGTAACTTAGAAAACGTGTCTGAAAATGTATCTGCTTCAAAGTCACGTATTATGGATGCCGATTTCGCAAAAGAAAGTGCTAACTTGGCTCGTAATCAGGTATTACAACAGGCATCAAGCTCGATGTTAGCTCAGGCTAACCAGCAACCTCAGATTGCTTTGTCTCTGCTATAATAAAGTTAGTTCATATATTAAAAAGCTTTGTATACTGAGATGCTTTGTGTATGAATGCTTGTTTTTGAGGAAAT